>JAFGTN010000701.1 GCA_016934075.1 Pirellulales bacterium | reverse complement strand
CTATTTTACCAGGGTTTTTCCGCATAAACGCCTCACGCTGGAGGTGCCGCTCGTGGAGGTCGAAGAATGGCGATACCCGGGGCACGGGCGACGCAGGCGGCGGCGTGATAACGATTTTCAGGTCGAGGATCAGCGGTTGGTTTGCGTGCACGAGACACATCGTTTGCGGACGGCTCGGGATCTGGCTGCGTTGGTGTGCGATCGACTACACTCGGGTCCGTTACCGCGACCTTTTCATACGGGGCACCTGGCCGAGTCGCTGGAAGTACGTCGCTGGATCGCCCAACGAATCGCCTATTGTCTGCGAAAAATGGGTGCTATCCACCAGGTGGGAAAAAACGGGAATTCCTGTCTGTATGAATTCGCCGTGCGGCGTGGTCTGGCCGCACATTCGTGCTAATCCTTACCGTCAATCTTCTGTTTAGCTTGACTTTATGTTAGTGGCCCACTCCGGAGGGAAAAGCTCAACCGGGGCCTTCTTTGCTCCGATTTTAACGATGTGGAAAAAGAGGTAAGATCGGTGGTGTTGGCAGCAAAAGATAGCTAGGATATAGTAAGTTTTGCGCTTTGCTGGTAGCCTCAGAGTAGAGGGGAAGAGATCAGCGGGCAGGACGTTACGTAGCGAGGACGAAAATAATAGGATCTGCTTCGCTCGCGTTTCGTAGAAGTAAGGAGTGGCCCGGGATGGGCTTGAATTGAGGAGGCGGTGAGAGTGAAAATATTGGTGACGGCAAGCGAAGCAGTTCCTTTTTCGAAGACCGGCGGATTGGCCGACGTTTGTGGTGCTTTACCGACCGAACTGGCGCGACTCGGGCACGAGACCAGCCTGGTTCTGCCGGCTCATCGCAATTCCTGGTCTTGCGGGCTGCCGATCGAGCCGATGGGGATCGATTTTATCGTACCTATCGGAAGCAAGACGGTTACGGGGCACCTCTTGAAGAGCACCCTGCCCGGCGCCGATGTACCGGTCTATTTGATCCAGCAGGACCATTATTTTGACCGCGACGAGCTTTATCAATCTGACGGTAGCGACTACATCGATAATTGCGAGCGGTTCGTATTCTTCTCGCGCGCCGTTTTGGAAGCTATCAGATTGTTGGACCTGCAGGTTGATCTGGTCCACGCCAACGATTGGCAGACGGCCCTGGTGCCGGCATATTTGAAACTGGAATATCGTGGTATTCCCCGCTACGAGCAAATCGCCTCGCTATATACGGTCCACAACCTGGCGTATCAGGGCAACTTCTGGCATTGGGATATGTTGCTCACCGGGCTGGATTGGAAGTATTTCAACTGGCGCCAGATGGAGTTCCACGGGAACTTGAACCTAATGAAAACCGGGTTGGTTTTCGCCGATGCCATCAACACCGTCAGTCCCACCTACGCGCAAGAGATCCAGACGCCCGAATATGGGTGCGCTTTGGAAGGCATTTTGCAACATCGCCACAACACGCTTTCGGGCATCCTCAACGGCATGGATATCGTGCACTGGAATCCGGCCGACGATCCGCACCTGGCGTCCACCTACAACGTCGACACGGTTTTGGAAAATAAGCCGATTTGCAAGGCTGCCTTGCAGAAAGTGATGGGATTGCCCGAGCGGGCCGACGTGCCGCTGGTCGGTTTCGTAGGTCGGCTTTGCGAACAGAAGGGCGTGGATCTTGTGACTAAGGTTATGCAGGCGTGGGCGGAAGAAACCGATCTGCAGTGGGCCATCTTGGGAACCGGCGATCAGAAATTCCACAACCAGCTTTCGACACTGGCCGAAAAATATCCCGACCGGGTCGGCGTGAAGCTCGCTTTCTCGGCTGCACTTTCGCATCAGATCGAGGCCGGTTCGGACATGTTCATGATGCCCAGCCGCTACGAGCCCTGCGGCTTGAACCAAATGTATAGCCTGGCATATGGTACCGTGCCCGTAGTTCGTGCCACGGGCGGCCTGGCCGATACGATCACCAACGCCGACGAGCAGACGTTTACCGCCGGCACGGCCAATGGCTTCAGCTTCCGCGAATATTCCGAAGCCGCCTTCAGTGAGGCCTTGCGACGTGCTTGCGACATGTATTGCGACAAGCCCCGCTGGAACCAGTTGATCGACACCGGCATGCGGCAGGACTGGTCTTGGGCGGCTAGCGCCAAGCAGTACGTCAAGCTCTACGAAGCGACCGTGGCACGGAAGAATCAGGCGATTCACGCTTGATTTACAATCTTTCCGTAGGCCGGGATTACAACCCGGCAGAGAACTTGTTTTCGGTTTATCTCGGTTGCCATTAGACTTTTCCGGTTATAATGGTAAACTCTCTTCTACGGTCTCGTCGTTTATCATCCTTCGTTTGAATTACAAAACATATGTCAGACATCCGTAAGGATCCTATTGTTGGTCGGTGGGTAATCGTGGCCGAGAATAGGGCTGCTCGACCGCAGGATTTTGAACACGCCGAGCGGAAGGCCAACGGGCGGGATTGCCCCTTCTGCGAAGGTCATGAACACCACACACCGAGGGAAATTGTGGCGGTTCGTGAACCTAATTCGATGGCCAACCGTACAGGTTGGCGGGTGCGAGTTGTGCCCAACATGTTTCCGGCGCTGGAAAGCGATGGTGAGCTGGGTAGGCAATCCGATGGGCTGTATGACATGATGCACGGCGTGGGGGCTCACGAGGTGATAATCGAGTCGCCACGGCACATTTCCAGCACTTCGGAGTTAAGCGAGGCGGAACTGACCGAGGTGCTTTGCATTTACCGCGACCGGCTGATCGAGTTGAAGAAAGACCACCGGCTGGCATATGGGATGCTTTTTAAGAATGTTGGTCCCGGAGCCGGCGCTTCCTTGGAACACATTCACTCGCAATTGATCGCCACGCCTATTGTGCCCATTAACGTTTGGGAAGAAATGACGGGTTCGTTAGAGTTTTACAATTATCGGGGCAAATGCATTTACTGTGATATCATTCGTCGGGAGATTGAGAGTAAAAAAAGAATTGTTTTTGAAACATCCGAATTCGTGGCCCTGTGCCCCTTTGCAAGTCGTTTCGCTTTTGAGACCTGGATACTTCCGAAAACACACTGTAGCCGCTACGAAAAGATAGATTCGGCCGCGGCGAGCGAATTGTCGGGTGTGTTGAAAGGTGTGATCGAAAGTCTCGAAAAAATACTCGAAGGACCCGCCTATAATTACATCATTCACACCGCACCCTTTGACACTGACGAGGTTGGGCATTATCACTGGCATATAGAGATTATGCCGCGCATTAATAAGGCGGCCGGTTTTGAGTGGGGTACCGGTTTTTACATCAATCCGGTACCTCCGGAAGCAGCGGCCGGGGCGTTGCGCGGCACATAACGAAGGATTAACCATTACTGAAAATATTCCATCCAGGCGAACTGGATAAAATAGGGTGTAGCTGCCGATTAAGTAGTTGTGCCTGGTTGGCGTCGCACCGTGCGGCGCCGGCCAGGCACAAACCTCCCGATTCTTTCTCGGCCCCATAGACCCAGTTAACGAACACGACGCAGATGCCAAACCACATTAGATTTGCCCTGGTACTTCACAATCATCAGCCGATAGGCAACTTTGATCATGTCTTTGAGCAGGCATACGAGGATAGCTACCGGCCGTTTCTCGATGTTTTCGCCCGCTACGACTCGTTGAAGATCTCTCTGCATACCAGTGGCCCCTTGATGGAGTGGTTGGTCGAAAAACACCCGGAGTATGTGGACCGCCTGGCTGAACTGGTTGCCCAAGGTCGCATGGAGATTATCGGCGGACCGTATTACGAGCCCATCCTGGGGATGTTGCCCTCGCGCGACAGGATCGGGCAGATCCGCGATTATACGCGTTGGCTGGAAAACCGCTTGGGCGCTAAAGTTCGTGGAATGTGGACGCCCGAACGAGTTTGGGAACAATCCTTCACTCGCGATGTGGTCGACGCCCAGATCGAGTATACGGTTCTGGACGACTTCCACTTCAAAAACGCCGGACTTACCGATGAGCAGCTCACCGGGCACTATGTGACCGAGGATGATGGGCGGGTATTATCGGTTTTTCCGGGCAGCGAGATGCTTCGCTATTTGATTCCATTCGGCACGACGGAACGGATTGTCGAGTACCTGGCCGGTATCGCGGAACAGAATACCGGCGGGGTGGTTGTTTTCGGCGACGATGGCGAGAAGTTCGGCACTTGGCCCGAGACCCATAAGCACGTCTATGACGACGGTTGGCTGGAACGGTTCTTCGACGCCTTGGTGGAAAACCAGGATTGGCTCAAAACGGTTACGTTGGCCGAAGCGGTCGACG
>JAFGTN010000700.1 GCA_016934075.1 Pirellulales bacterium | reverse complement strand
GGAAACCGGCGAAGTCTCGCCCGGCTCCGACGGCATTCGTGAAATGGTCATGTTTCCCGAGAAGGAGCAAGGGAGCACAATCACGCCCGGCAATTTCGGCACGGTTGATATCGGTAATACGGGCAACGGCGCTCCGGACCTCTGGCGACAGATCCGCGAAGGTCCCTCGGCGGAAGACTTATCGCATTATGATAATAACGAGATTAAACTGGATCCGGAAACCGGTACGCTTCTACTCAACGGCGACACGGGCATTACCGCCAGCATGAAGACGCCCTTGAACGAGATCATAGGTCACCCGCGAACGATTTTTCTCTACGAATCGGCTTCCGGCCAGGGGAATAATACCTGGTTTACCATCGTTGGTTTTGTGGGTATCCGCGTTGTGGACGTCCAATTAACCGGAAACAATAAATATGTTCTGATCCAACCGAGTATGGTATCCGATCCTTCGGCCATTGTCGGCGATACCGAAACCAGTTACTTTGTAGGCCCGCCGGTACACTTGGTTCGTTAAGATCAATGACAGCACGCGTCGTCATTCTAACCGCCGGACGGCGCGTGCAGACGGTCGGTATAATCTCGCATGAACTGTTCGGTTTGTTGAGGCGAAAATAATTGCCGGTCGCAGAGCAGACTGACGTTCAATCGATCGGCATAGCTGCAGACCGCCAGTGCGGTCGTGGTGTTGGGGCGGATGGGCGGTGCGAGCATGATTCCTTCCAGCATGAGATTGCCCGCCACTATCCGGCCCCGTCGACATGGGAACGTGTCGGCTAGCCGATGCCCGATGTCGCCCAAATTGGAAAGCACCGCCGTGGCGCGGCAGCGGCGTCCGACTAGCGAGTCGGGCATCTTGCCGCAAAGTGCCAGGCCCGCCTCGATCACACGGATGAAATACAAGCCGCGACGAATTCGCTTGATCGTGAATGTTTCGCGGTGGATTCCCCGCATAAGCTGTTCCGAGTACTCGCATTCGCCGGTTTTCCGGGTAAGAAAGCACATCGAAACCATATTGGCTGCCGGCATGGCGTCGTCGTCCGGACTTCTCATGTTCGTGGGCATCAATACGCGTAACCACCCGCGATGCGAGTTCTTGCCCGACCGCCGGTTCCAATCGGCAATGGTGAGGAACATGTCTCGCAGTAAACGGTCGTTGAGCGTTACGCCCTCGCGACGGCATGCATCACGCAGCCGCCGCGTGTCCTCTTCACCGAGTTCCACATGCAAGATGCCGTGTGGAGAAAGACATTCCGCGGGTTTTTCTGAATCAACCGGCACGGGCACCAATGGGCGTGGACGCCGTGTGATGAACTTGATCGTCATCGGCAAGGTTTTCAGCAGTGCCCTCAGGCGAAAAAATATCGACTCGTCGTGGCGCCCCAGGCGAGCCCGTTCGCCGAGACGCCCGACGTCGGTCGGGCAAGGCACGGGCCGATCTTCCTCGTTGGCCGTACGGTTTGCATAGAACCGCAATAAATCGGTAAGGAACCGCACGGCGCCGATGCCGTCGCAACATGTGTGGTGGAACTGGAAGGTCAATTCGACGCATTTATCACCTTGGCGAGCCCAGGCACGAAGGCCGGGACGGGTGGTCAAATCTATCCCTTCACTCACGCCTGCGGGCAAAGGTACCGATGCCATTTCCCAATCGAACGTGGCCGCATCCTTGGCCGCAACCCAGCAGGGACGACGCGTGGCGTTGCCGTCAACCACTGCCCGCAAGAGAGGGTGACACAAAAGCGCCTCATCCAACGATTCTTCCATAGCCTGCCGGTCAACCGTGCCCGACAACCGCAGGCCCATGAGAAAGGTCATGGGATAGTCCGCGCGATCATCGGCCAGCATGTATCGCTCAAAGGCCACAAGCGGCAAGGGGAATACGTCGTTGGATGAATGCATGGCTTATAGCGGGGAAAGAGTGACGGGATATAGCATTATTGTAGCTACACACCGGCGGGATTGGAAGGGTCGCCCCTTATTGAAAATGGGTGGCACGGTGTGATGCCCTTGGCCAGTGGGTAGCCCCGATAGCTTGACTATCGGGGTGCCGAAGGCACAAGAGGACGTCATTTTCCTCTAAAGGGCACCCGATAAACAACATGCCGATTTGTAGTGCAGCCATATTTGCTGCATCACAAGTTATCCATCGGTTGCCCGCTAAGTGCCTCTTGCGGCTTCGCCGCCCTGATAGACAAGCTATCAGGGCTACCCATCAGTTTCAGCATCACACAGAACCAGGTTCTTATTTCAAGACACCGCCCATTTCGTTAAGAATCTGTTCGGCTTCGTGCAGGCGCCTTCTCCGCCTGATGGCCTTCAGTGGCCACAGTTCCTGCCAGGTCATGATTATAGCGCCTTTGACGGTTGTCCGTAGTCCGTTGGACGTGGGAGCCATAAAGCCCGTGTCGACTTGCGCCAAGAGCGACCTGCTGATAACCTCGCCGGCCGTGTATGCCGCGATATCGCCGCCGAATTGCGACTCGTAGAGACAGATCGCATGTCCCGTGCCACGGTGCTTGTCCAGCAAAAAACGGTGCAGTTGGTAGAGCCGGTCGAGGTTCTGGATATTCCAGAACTGCGCAGTAACCTCTTTGGGTTGCAGCTTGAAAGCGCTCAATTCGGCGCTGTTGTTGGTTTGCACCATGACCCCATCGCTGAAATTCGTGCAGAACTCGACATGCTTGGACTTGACCGTTTCGCTGCCGCCCGCCGTGGCGAGCGTGAAGACCGACATGGCCATGTCGTTGTTTTCCCGGTTGAGGTAGAGATTAAACAGGGCCTGCACGTTGGGAACCAACGACGGCAGCAGTACCGTGCCCAAGAGCTCGAATCCCAAGCGCGTCAGATCAACATGCGCCGATGAAAAATATTGCCGCAATTCATGTGGAAAAGGGTGTTGGGCCGGATCGATCACAACCACCTCGGGCGGTATGCGATAACAAAGCGTAAAAAAGATCAAAACCGGACCGAGCAGGTAGGGAACCGCAACAATGAGGCACAAGACAAAAACCGCCGTATCGAGCCACGTTGAAACCATGATTGGACCTCGAAGTGTAGGCCGGGTCGCGACCCGGTATTTGCATAGGTTGTCAGCACCGCAGCCGGGTCACGACACGGCCTACGACCATTATTTCACACTCTTATCTTCTCCTATTTTTGGCAGCGAGACAAGACGGTAGTATCTTTTTCCGCCGTCGTTGTCTTTGAAGGGGGCGCTTATAACGTGTTGTATTGATGGGTCGGCGTCGGCCAGGAGGCGTAGGGTGGGGTCGAATTGTGGGCCCCGATCGCTTATGTTTTCGACCAGCAGGAGGTGTGAAAAACCGGCTCGTCGCATGGCGAGGCCGAAATCGCCCGGCGCGGAAATATTTTTGTGATAGCCTGTTACGCGGCGATATACGCTTTCCTGCACGACGGGGATGTCGAAGTAAAAAGTGCGATAGTCCTGACTGAGGATGCAGTCGCCCGGGCCGAGTACGTTGTTTGCATACAGGGCCGGGGCGCGGGTGGGTTCGTTGCGATCGAGGTAATTGTCGCGAGACTCGATTCCGACGGCCACGGCAAATTTGTCGAGATGCCGCGTACAGGCCGCTCCGGCGCATGCCAGGAGGATAATGGCTTGAGTGCCGACAAAAATCAACCGCAACAGGCGCGGCAGACGCCGTGCTTCCATCCAAACCCATGCCAGGGCCACGGCCAATAACGGCACGACGGGGAAGAGGAAGCGTTCG
>JAFGTN010000699.1 GCA_016934075.1 Pirellulales bacterium | reverse complement strand
CAGCGACGTGCGAGCCATACAGGCCGATGTTGCCGACCTGGACCAGGCCCATAAGGTCGTCGACGCGCTGGTCGAAGAATGGGACCGTTTGGACATTCTGGTCAATTCGGCCGGAATCGTCCGCGACGGGCTCTTGGGTGCCATGACGGCGGACCAGTGGCAGGACGTGATCAACACCAACCTGGGCGGCACGTATAACTATTGCCACGCCGTGGTGCAGCAGATGATGTATCAGCGCAGCGGCGCGATCGTCAACCTTTCAAGCACGGCCAGCGAATTCGCTTCGCGCGGGCAAGTGAACTATGCGTCCAGCAAGGGCGGCATCGACGGCCTGACCCGCGGATTGGCCAAGGAACTGGCGCCGCGCAAAGTGCGCGTCAACGCGGTCGCGCCGGGCATGATCGAAACCGATATGAGCGAAGCGGTGCGTGGTCTTGCGGGCGACCAGATAAAGAAAGTGATTCCGTTGAAGCGCATCGGCAAGCCCGAGGAGATCGCCTCGGTGGTGACCTTCCTCGCCAGCGACGATTCCAGTTATCTAACCGGTCAGATTTTGCGGGTAGACGGCGGTTTGAGCCTGGGTGGATATTAATACGCTCAGTCAATACATTAAGGAGTTAGCTCCGTCGCCCGTGACGGGATTGACTTTACGGAAGATTCAAGCGATACGGATTTCCGGTCGCAGGCGACCGGGCTAACTTGAATCTAAATGCACTCAAGATAATAATTACTTTACAGTATCAAGTTTGGAGGAAATGGGATATGGCGAGTAAGGATGAGATCTTTGAAAAGATCCAGACCGCGTTGGTCGATGCTTTGGGAGTCGACGACGACGAAGTAACGCCCGAAGCCACGTTAGTTGGCGATTTGGGCGCCGAATCGATCGATTTTCTGGACATCGTTTTCCGGCTGGAAAAGACTTTCAAGATCAGCATTCCCCGTGGCGAATTGTTTCCCGAAGACGTTTTGACGAACTCGGAATACATTCAAGACGGCAAGGTAACCGAGGCCGGTATCGCCGAACTTCGCAAGCGCATGCCGTTTGCCGATCTCGACGAGTTTGCCAAAAACCCGGTCGTGCAGGATTTCGGCAACCTTCTGACGGTCGCCGATATGTGCCGATTCGTGGAAGGCAAACTGGAAGAAGCCGCCGAGTGATTTAGATAGTCCGGCATTCTTTCCAGGAACATGAAGTTCGCGGGCTTCTCCCGGAAGGTCGCCGGCGCAACCCGTGAGTATGAGGTCTATGCCATGCGATGGTATTGGATTGACCGGTTTATAGAATTCGAAAGTGGAAAGCAAGCCAAGGCAATCAAAGCCATCTCCTTGGCCGAGGATCATTTGCGCGACCACTTCCCCGAATATCCGGTGATGCCGAAATCGCTGATCATCGAAGGCATGGCACAGACGGGTGGTCTTTTGGTCTGCGAACACGGCAGTTTTCACGAGAAAGTAGTTCTGGCCAAGATAGCCAAGGCCAAGTTCCACGGCGAGGCCTTCCCTGGCGATACACTGGTTTATACAGCCACGGTGGAATACATCAAGAAAGACGGCGCTATGGTTAGCGCCGTAGCACACAAGGGCGACCAATTGCACGCCGAGATGGAACTCGTTTTCGCGCACCTGCAAGAAGGGCACGAAGATCGCACGCTGTTCGAACCGTCGGAGTTCTTGAAGATGATGCGCATGCTGGGCGCCTACGAAGTGGGTCATAACGCCGACGGACTGCCGTTGATGCCGCCGGCGGACTTGTGCGAAGAGGAATAGAGGTTCACGCCATGAATCGATCTGCTCGAAGACGACGCGTTGTAGTTACGGGAATCGGCTGTGTTACGCCCTTGGGTTGGGAAGTCGAGACGGTTTGGAAAAGACTGTTGGCCGCCGAATCGGGAGTGGGCATGATCTCGCTGTTCGACGCCAGCAACTTTCCCACGAAAATCGCCGCCGAGGTCCGCGATTGGGACCTTTCCGACGTAGGTGAAGATCCGAAAAAATGGAGTTTTCAAGGACGCCATACGCATTTCGCCGTGGGCGCGGCCAAAAAAGCCGTGGCCGACTCGGGCATCATGGATTCCTCGATAGATCCTACTCGCTTTGGGATCTATACCGGAAGCGGCGAAGGGCAGCAGGACTTCTTCCGCTTCACGCAGATGATGGTTGCCGGTATGGACAAGGATTCGCCCACGGACGCCTTGGACGTTGCCAAGTTCACGCAAACCGGGCTGGACATTCTGCATCCCATCGCCGAGTTGGAGCAGGAGCCCAACATGCCGGCCGCGCATCTGGCCAGTTTGATGGGCGCGCAAGGGCCCAACGTCAATTGCCTGACCGCGTGTGCCGCCAGCAGCCAGGCCATCGGCGAGGCCACCGAGATCATCCGCTGCGGCGAGGCCGACGTGATGCTCTCCGGTGGAACGCATACCATGATCCACCCCTTCGGCGTGACCGGATTCAATCTACTCACGGCGTTGAGCACTCGCAACGACGATCCGCAAGCAGCCTCCCGGCCCTTCGATCGGGACCGCGACGGTTTCGTTTTGGGCGAAGGCGCCGGCATGATGGTGCTCGAGGATCTCGAGCGCGCAAAGAAACGCGGCGCTAAGATCTACGGCGAAATTCTAGGATATGGTTCGACGGCCGACGCCTTCCGTATTACCGATACGCATCCGGAAGGGCGCGGCGCCATCAGTTGTATTAAAATGGCACTGGACGATGCGGGAGTCGAACTCGACGCGATCGATTACATCAATGCCCACGGTACCAGCACGTCAGTCAACGACCGCGTGGAAACGCTGGCCATCAAGGAAGTTTTTGGCGATCTCGCTTACAAGATTCCGGTATCCAGCACGAAGAGCATGTTGGGGCACCTGATCGCCGCCACCGGTGCAACCGAAGCCATCATCTGTCTGATGGCGATAAGAGACAACGTTGTGCCACCGACGACCAACTACGAAACGCCCGATCCCGACTGCGATCTGGACTATGTTCCCAACCAGGCGCGAGAAGTGCCTTGCCGGACGACTCTGACTAACAGTTTCGGCTTTGGTGGGCAGAATATCTCTCTGATTTTGAGTCAGTTTGACGGTTAATCCAGATATGCCGGACTGAGCGGTCCCGGTACACGATTGTGTTGGGAGTTTCGCGGGCATATTCTTCTTGCTTTTCGCGAGTGAAGACAGACCCGATTTTCGCGCAAATTACACGGAAAAAACAGCGGTTTTAACGGGCCTACGGGTAGCGAAATTTATACGGTCTTGGGCTTGGACGCGAATAAAAAATTTTTTGAAAATCGCATAGCCTTATCCCTTCTTGACTTAGATCCAAGACGCTATCGTACATTCGCTTTTTCTTGAAAATTCAGTTTTGAGAAAAACAGAGAATCGTGTATAAGGGAATTGTCGGGTGACGAACGAAACACCGGCAAAAAACTTTTCGAAGTCTCAGCCAAAATCGTCGTTCTCATCCCGTTGGTTTTCAAGATAGTTGGTCAACTATACAAGGAGCAAAAGAGAGAGTTTGATTGGCGCGAGGCGGCGTCAAGGTTCGTTACCGTGACAGAGGTTTTGGCCGCGTGCGGCGTGGTTCGTTACCTTAGCCGTCGTTGAGTGACCGCCTCGAAACGTATGTCCAGCTTATTGGAGGATGCTTTTCAGCAACCGCTTTTTAACGGTTTCATTTCACCCACTTTACAACCTTTTTATGAACAACGTAGCGTTTCCAATCTTGGCGCGCTTGCCGCTTTCGAACGTGAAATAAAGAACTCGGTTCCGGTCGATAACGCCTCTTCGTTGTGTCTATTCCGGCAACGACTGATATGTAGACGACTCATCCACCGGCCAAAAAACGTGCTAGTGCACGTGTCACGTTACAAGCGACAGGCGCGCCTTTTTATGCGCGGTGGGGTGAATTCCTATAAGTCTAATCACAATACGGCCTGCATATTACCCCCTTCCGTGGTTGGAGTTTGACATCCGGCCCATGTTGCGGTAGGCTCGGGGCGGGGTTTCGGTTGATGATACTCGCCCAAATTCGTGGGAGACCGGTTTGATGAGTTGTGCCGACAAGTCGTCAGGAGAGAAAAGCTCCGATAATCTGAACGTGGTTGTGGTGGGGGCGTCGGGTGACCTGGCCCGCAAGAAAATTTTCCCGGCTCTTTTTTCGTTGTTCTGTCAGGACTATCTGCCCGAACGTTTCATGGCGTTCGGCTTTGCCCGTTCGAAACTCAGCGAGTCGGAATTTCGCGAGAGCATCTTCAAACACCTGACGTGCCGTTATACGCCCGAGCATTCCTGCGCCGAACAGATGGAAAAGTTTTTGGCGCGATGCCACTACGTGGCGGGCGATTACGGTTCGAGCGATTCTTTTCTGAACCTTTTCACCGAGATGCAGAAACTTGACGCAGGGCAAGTGGCCGACCGCATGTTCTACCTGGCCATCCCGCCGTCGAT
>JAFGTN010000698.1 GCA_016934075.1 Pirellulales bacterium | reverse complement strand
TAGCGACGTTTCATTCCGCGGTAAAGCAGGAAATATCGCCCGCCGATCTTGAAAACGGGGCTGGGATATGTCGAAATCCAACTGTCCCAATGCCCGGGCCGCGACGGGATGACCGGATTGTGAGCCGATTTACTCCAGCCGCCGGTGAGACTCGTAGATGTAGCCAAGCCGATCTGCTTGGTACGGTTGTTGCTCCCAGAATAGAAGAGGTAATACTTGCCGTCCTTTTTTAATACGCCCGCCGGCAATTTGGCCACGACATTGTCCCAGCGTTCGCCTTTGCCCACATCCAGTAACGGTTTGCCTGTTTTGCGCCAATGAAGTCCGTCGTCGGAGACGGCCACGCTGAAGCGTTCGTGACCGTTGTTTTGAAACGGCTTGTCTTGTGCTTCGAAAAAGCAATAGAACCGGCCGTTTTCAATATAGACGTATGGATTGTCGACCGCGTAGTTATCCCACTCGCCCTTCGCCCCGCGGTCTATGACCGGTCGGCCCCAGGGTTTTTCGACCCAGGTCCAATTGGGATCCAGCGCCGGCGTGTCGGCGGACACTGATGGACAATTAATCAAGAGCATCAATACCGGCAACAGCGCGGTAGCAAGCCCTACGACTAACACTTGTATTGAATTCTTGGTTATCACGGCCAATCTCCCGCCTGCAGAATTTCGTCGTTGGCCCGCGTGCATAATGCGCCGAGAATCCATTCATCGATCTCTTCGCTGCGTGTAATCGTAGTCCCGCTGCAAGTTGATCTGTTCCATATAGGGCAATATGCTGACCGTCCAGCAAAGATTCTTGTCGCAAAAATCCGTGCAACCGGCCGGGAATATGGCGTGGTTGTCGTGGTAGAGGTGCAAAGCCACGCCGATCTGGCGAAGATTGCTGGCGCAATGCATCCGCCGCGCCGCCTCACGAGCCGCTTGCACGGCCGGCAATAACAAAGCAATCAAGATGCCTATGATGGCAATCACCACAAGCAACTCGACCAGCGTAAATCCTCGATGCTCACGGGCTTTCATTATGGTTCCTCGTATCTGATACGTACGAAGTTCAACCAAAACCAGTTTATATGACTGGTGGACAATTCGCATCCCCCACCTATGGTGTATAACTAAAAGGTAGCCTAAAGATGCATCCACAACTCGCCGGAGCAGCATAAGTTATCAGTCAACAAGAACTTACGATAATATGCGAAACTTCCGGGAAGTTACAATCCAATCCCCTAATAACTTTTGTGGCATCGTCCATTTAATTTGTGGCTAGCGAAGTACCGTTTACGAAGTCGAAAATGCTGCACTTCCCTTCGTTTACGCTTCGGGTTAGTATTGCTCTCGAATAATCGGACACACCCCGAGTTTGTGACGACCGATTCACCACCAAACCAGGAAATAAACCGTCATGGAACGCACTCTGATACTTTTCAAACCCGACTGTGTACAACGTCGCCTTGTCGGCCGTCTGCTGGCCCGCTTCGAGGACAAAGGCCTCAACGTCATCGCCATGAAGATGATGCGAGTCACCCCCAAACTGGCCAAACGCCACTACGCCGAACACGTCGAGAAAGACTGGTACCCGCAACTCGAGGCCTTTATCACCGGCGGCCCAATCGTGGCGGCGATAGTCGAGGGCTTGGAAGTAATCCGCGTGGTGCGAAACATGGTAGGGGCGACCAACGGCCTCAACGCAGACGCCGGCACGATCCGTGGCGATTATAGCTCCAGTCGTCAAATGAACCTCGTGCACGCATCCGATGGCCCCGAAGCGGCCGCCCGCGAGATTGATATTTTCTTCAAAGAGCAAGAAATCTGCGAATACGAACCCACAATCCGCCCCTGGCTACGCGCGGTGGATGAGAACTAACCCCCAATCGTGGGGAAACAAGTTTTTTCCTTCACAATTAACTCATTTTCTGCTAACATCACCTCTGTCCGGGCGAATTCTTGCACGGCCAGTATCTCAAAGGCGACATCGGAACGGTCGCCGGGTCAGAGAAGATGGGCGAGAAAATGCGAAAGCCGATCGAGGCCAATCTCAACAGTAACGCGCAGTCGCACAAGTGTTGCGAGGAACTGACGGGCCACACACAAAAAAATAAACAACTGATCGCGGAATTCGCTTCACTCGATTCCACCGACCCGGAATTCGTCACGCATCTCGTCGACCGAATCCTGGCCGCTGCCCAGGATTACTCGGCCAGCGACGTTCATCTCCAGCCCTTTGCCAATGGTCTAGAAGTACTTTTCCGCATCGACGGCGTACTTCAGCCCATCGCAACCTTTGCATCCGAGATCGCGCCGAATATAGTCGCCCGCCTTAAAGTCCGATCCGAACTGCTCACCTATCGCACCGACATACCGCAAGAAGGTCGCATACGAGCCGAAACCTCCACGAGCACAAACTCTAACGAAGCAAGTTCTTCCAATCGCCCGGATGTGGAAATGCGAGTCAGCACATTCCCCACGTTGCACGGCGAACGGGCCGTCGTGCGATTGTTTGCCGGTTCGGACAGGTTCCGGCAAATCGAAGATCTCGGCCTGCCCGCGGATATCGCTGTGGGGCTTGCCGATCTTTTAGAAAAACCCGCCGGCGCCATACTCGCCACCGGACCGGCCGGCAGCGGCAAGACCACAACGATCTACGCCTGTCTTCGCGAATTGGCCGACAATTGTAAAGATTCTTCCGAGCGAAACAAGATACGCCGAAACATCGTCTCGCTGGAAGATCCTGTCGAGGTCGCCATCGACGGAGTTTCCCAATCGCAGATCGGCGAGCGCGCTGATCTCGATCTGGCCACCGCATTGAGATTCCTTATGCGGCAAGATCCGGAAGTTATCATGGTGGGCGAGATCCGCGATCCCGAGACGGCCGAGGCCGCTCTGCGGGCATCGCTTACCGGCCACCTGCTGCTCACCACCTTCCACGCCGGCAGCGCGGCCGAAGCCGTGGGACGACTGCTGGATATGGGCATCGAGCCGTATCTCTTGCGGAGCGGCCTGCTGGCCATCCTCTCACAGCGTCTGGCCCGCCGGCTCTGTCGTTGCCATCGCACGGTCAGCGAAGCCGTCGACACGTTGGGGGTATCACTGGAAGAAGTATCCGTGCCGGTCGGCTGCGAGGCCTGCCACCAGACCGGTTTCCGCGAGCGTTTCGTTCTGGCCGAGATGCTCGTGCCCGACCGGACAGAGGTGGGCAGCGCAATAATTTCCCGCTTGGAAGCGACCGAAATCGAGCGTCTGGCAGTTGCCGCGGGCATGATCACGCAATGGCAGCGCGGCGTCGAAGCCGTCGCCGCGGGACTAACAAGCGTTTGCGAAATCCGCCGCGTTCTGGGCGTCTCGCGCTGCACGAACATACACGACGAGGGTTAAGCCATGTCACATAAACCCGCGGAAAAAGTGCCCATCTCACTCGATCAGTTGTTGTTCTTAAACGACGAGATCGTCGCCATGATCCGCGCCGGCATACCGCTGGAAAAAGGCCTCTTCGCCTTGGGCGACGACCTGCCCGGCCGTCTGGGCCGCGTTTCGAAAAGCCTGGCCCAATCGCTGGAGTCGGGCATGTCGCTGGAAGAGACTTTGGCGCTGCACGACCACCAATTCCCCGCGGTCTATCGCGCCGTGATACGCGCCGGTGTCCGCTCCGGACGGCTGCCGGCAGCCTTCGAGTCCTTGGCCGACACAATCCGCCGCGTCCGCGACGCGCGTCGTGCCGTGGCCTCGGCCCTGGCATACCCCTTGATGGTCGCGGCCATCGCGTGGGGTTTTTTCGTCTTTTACGTCATTTACCTGGCACCGCCAATGGCCGCCACCTTCGCCGACGCGGCTCCCGCCGGCCGGTTCTTGCTCGACATGACAGTATCCTTGGGCCAAACCGTACAGTACTGGGGGCCGGGCGTTCCGCTGGTTATATTGATCCTTGTTATCTTCTGGTGGCGGCAGTCGGGACGGGACGCTTTATCCCAGCCTTGGTGGAACAGCATTTTTTTCGGGCTCTGCCCCTGGCTGGGACGCATGATCCGCGCGGCACGCACGGCGACCTTCGTAGATATCCTCAACCTGTTGGTCCGCAACGACGTACCTCTTGACGAAGCGTTGCTGTTGGCAGCCGAGTCCTCGGCCGACGCTCGCACGCTAAGTTCTATTCAACCGCTGGCCGAGGCCATCACCCGCGGCGAATATTCGCCCGAAATAATTTTCGCTACTCGTGAGCAAATCATCCCCCTGCCGCCACTATTGGCTTGGATCATGTCGGCCGGTGGTCCGCGCGGCACACTGCTATCGGCACTGGACCACGCCGCCAAGGTCTACCATCGCCGCGCCCGTCGCCATGCCGAATCGGCTCGCCTGATGGTTCCCATAGTGCTCGGCATGTTTGTGGGCGGCAGTGTTACGCTGCTATGGGCACTTGTCGTATTCGTTCCCTACATATCGATTCTGAAATCCATTGCCCTTCCCTGATTTTGGGTTACCGTAATGACTGAACCGGATAAACCGCAACATGGCGAACGACTGTCGGCCGAAGACGCCGTCGACGCCGTGGGCCAGATAGCCGAGCTGACAAAATCCGGCATGACCCTGGCCCCCGGTCTTCGGGCATTGGCCGCCGAAGCCGGCCACGGCGCCAGTTCGCGCATGTTCAGAACGATGGCCGAGTACATCGAACGCGGCGCGACTTTCGATGAAGCGGTCGCGGCCGTGGCACCACGATTGCCGAAACACATCCGCGCCATCTTCACCGCCGGAGCCAATAACGACCAATTGGTTAAAGCACTGGACGAACTGGTCGATCTCGACCGCGACCGTTTGGAACTTCGGCGTCAAACCTGGCTGGTAATGGCCTATCCCACCTTCCTGCTAGCAGCATTAGTTGGACTATTCGCTTTTCTAGGAGGATTGGTAATTCCCCAGTTCGCAAAAATCTTTTCCGATTTCGAAATCGACTTGCCGGCCATGACGGAACTCGTCATAGCACTTTCCGGCAGAACAACATATTTGGTTTTAGGCATGGTGGTGGCAGCCGTGATCGTGGCCTGGATTCTCTGGATGCTGCCCGGGCCGCCCTTACTGCGACGGATGCAAAAAGCGGTGCCCTTTCTTGGGCCACTACGGCGCTGGGGCGGTCTTGTGCGTTTCACGCGTTTGATGGCTATTCTGCTAGAAGGCCAGGTACCCTTACCCGAAGCGCTTCGCATCACGGCCACGGCCGTGGCCGATCCCGATCTGTCCGCCGGTTGCAAGCGTATCGCCGCCCATGTGGAACACGGCGGATCGCTGAGCGAAGGGCTTGCCCTCTCCGGAAGCTTTCCGCCCACGATTGTTCCGCTTGTCCAGTGGGGGCAACAACATTCATCGCTGCCCGAGGCTTTCCGCACCGCAACCGAGGTTTTCGAGGGCAGAGCCGAAACGCACATCGGCTTCCTCGACATGGTACTGGCGCCCTTTGTATTTCTGGTTTTCATCACCACGATTCCCTTCATAATTATCGCCTTGTTCATGCCGCTTATCTCCCTGATACAAAGACTGACCTGATACTCGAAGGCAATTGTTATGACACCTTGCATATATCCAAATTTAGAGCCAAGCATGCTACTCGCGGCTGGTGGTATAGAATCCTTGATTGTTTGTGTTTTTATGTTAAGCCCGGCCTTCGTTATCACGGTGGCCGTGGTGGTGATGATGGCCTATCGCAAACATCAATTGGCAATGCAACGGGCTTTCATTCGTACCATGGCTATTGCCGCCGAACGAAAGATCCCGCTGGCCGCCACGGCTCGCTCCTGTGCCGCCGAACCCGGTGCGTGGCCGCGACAAAAAATGCTGCTAATGGCCCGCATGATCGAATCCGGGATGCCCTTGCCCGAGGTGTTCGCGCGCAGCAAGGGACTCTTTCCCGATACGGCCATGCCTGTTCTGCAGATCGGCTGCCAGACGGGCACGCTTGACAAGGCATTGCGTCTGTTCTCCGCGGTGGGCAACGGCGAAACAAGAATCTGGGGTTCGATCACCGCCAAACTGCTCTGGGCGGTATTGCTGCTGATTTATTCGCTCGGTGTCATCACCTTTTACATGATTAAGCTGATGCCGGCAATGGAAAGAATCTTCGATGATTTTGAAATCGATCTCCCGCCACTAACCCAGATAATACTGGACGCCACACAACTCAACGGCCTGATCATGGTGATCGGGTCCTGGGGGCTGCTTCTATTGAGCATATTGGCCCTCTACAGTTTGCTGCGATATTCGGGTTGGATCAATTTCAATCTGCCCGGCACCAATCGTTTTTTGCGACGACTGGATATGGCAACCGTATTGGAGACGCTTGCCTTGGTGGTCAAGCAGCGACAACCCATGGCCCCCGCCCTGGCCACGCTGGCTCTCACATATCCTAAGAGGGGAATCCGTTCCCGCATACATCGCGTCTGGATGGATGTACAGAGCGGTGGCGACTGGTGCCACGCGCTCAACCAGCACGGTCTCATCAATTCCAAAGACGAAGCCGTTTTGCAGTCGGCCTCGCGCGCCGGTAACCTGGCCTGGGCCATGCGGCAAATGGCCGACAGCCAGCGTCGTCGCAGTATGTATCGTCTGCAAACACTGGTACAAGTGACTTTCCCGCCACTTGTCATTTTTATAGGTGCGTTTTTTGCATTACTCGTAATCGGCCTGTTTATGCCGCTTGTCAAACTGATCCATTGTCTTACATAACCCGTATCAACAAATGGCCAAGGGCTAATAAACCATGAACAATAAACGCCGTGGATTCACGTTGGCTGAAACGGTCGTCGCCATCATCATACTGATCACGGCCATTGTCGTTTCCACACAATTGCTAGTGGCCACCTCGGCTCAGCACAAAACGATGGAGCGAGAGCGTGTCGCGATTATCGAAGCCGGGAATGTTATCGAACGACTGGCCGTACAACCGTGGACGAAACTCACCACCGACGAGCTTTCCACTTGGAAACTCAGCCCGCAAGCGGAAGCCGCGTTGCCCGACGCCAAATTGAAAATCCAAATCCAACCGACCTCCGCCGAAGCAAAACCGGCCGGCCGGCGGTTGACGGTTATTGTTTCCTACGGCCCTAAGAAAAAACAACAGGCCCGCTCTATAAGGCTCGTTACCTGGCAATACAACCCCGGAACGGCCG
>JAFGTN010000697.1 GCA_016934075.1 Pirellulales bacterium | reverse complement strand
TTTCGTTTGGACACAAGACTCTCCTGCTGATGTTGTACCAAACTCTAGCACATCAATCACGCTCAATGTCCAACTGAGGCAAAACAGTTGTCCAATAGCCACCCGGCCCCAGTTGAAGCGACCAGCCAAGAGTTACGTTGTCTTGTATTCCAACCCCATCGTAATTTGGCAGCAGTTTGAACGTGTCAGCAGTCAAATCGCCGTCGTAGTAACCAAAATACCACCCATCCTGCCCCTGTGTTTCTGAGAACTCGGAAACTGAGTCTGCGATAGTGGTGCCGAAAGAATCGGTCTGTACGGTAGTTATTAACGCGGCCAGCAAAACAAAACATGATGTCGAAAAACTTTTCATCAGACAATCCCCATAAGCGAAAAGGAAAAAGAATGTAAACATATTGCCAGGGTAGCAACCCACACCCGGCTCAGTCAAGAAATCCCCCCTAAAAACATCGATGGTCATGCTTTTGCCAAAATGGCAGCCACCACGTCGCCGCTGTTGCGTTCAAACGATGTTTACCAACATAGGACACCCCGCAAATAACCGGCCCTTAGAATCGAATTTTTGAGCGCACAAAAAAGCCCGTCGCGCCGCCTTGGCGTACGCGATCGGGCTATGCAAAAGGAGATTCTACCGCAACTCCGAGTCACGGCAAAACGATTAGCGTTTCAAAAACACCGGCCACCCCGTCATGCTCAACCGAGGTGGCCGGGCAAGCCAGCTTAGGCAATTGCCGCTGGCAACGTCGCGCCGCTGTAACGTGGTTGAGTGAGGATGAACTTGCACCCTACAGGACAACCTTGACCAGGGTTACCCATAGCGGCGTACACGCAATTGAAGTCGTAGTCCGTGCTGGCTTCTTTGATGTCGATCGAGTCGAATTCGACAACGACAATGCAATTATCATCGGTGTCGGGCACGATCTCACCAGCCGCCACGTAATCCAGTTTTGAATCGGTGACGGTTGCCTCGGCTGCAAAAGTATCGCTTGCCGTGCTGCCAGGTGACTTGCGATATGTGATTGTGGCAATCGTAGCGGTATGTGTTGCCGACACGTCATCGGCCGCAACAAAGGTTATATCCGCATCGCCGCCGGCTGTGGTGTTGCCAAAGTCGAACATAATGGCAACGTGGTTATAGTCGGCCAGGCTGATAATGTCGGAGGTGGCACCCGCACCGTTTATGTCGGTGTGAGTCCAGCCGTTTACAATATGGGCATCATCTAAAATTTTCATGAGTATTTTTCCTTTCGGTTAAGCTCGTTCAGTCAAGCCGACAATCCAGCTTTGTGTATCGCCATTTATAGGCGTGAAGCAAGCGTTCCAAGAATCTTGTCCGTCGGCTCGCAAGATACCGCGCCAAGTCATTACATCGGTCATAAAATTGACGTGCGCGCTTTTCTCAATCGTTAGCTCTCGCCTCATACCGACGATGTATTGACTCAAATCAGCCAAAATGATGTCGTCTTGATCGCCAAGCACGGGCATTTTTTCAGAGAACAGAATCGGCCGCGTCAGCAATTGCCAACCGCCCGTGGTCTCCTTCAAAACCGGCACGACTGCACCCGACAAAACCGTCGGAACGTACAGGCACATAAGTTGCGGAATCGTGCTCGGGTTCGCAACCCACACGGAATTGTTGAAGGATCGCGGCGTCAATCTCGCCAACATCGCGACCAAGTTTTCATAGATGATCGTATCGGCATCCTGAACCGGATCGGCCGTCACCCTCACGATGGATGGCGAATTCAAAAGTCCAAGCGGTTCGCCGCTGCCCGTGCCGTTGATTAGGCTGTAATCCAATGCCCAGCTTGCACCTTTAGACATTGCATTTTCTAATTGTGCGGCAAGACCAATGCCATCTTCGCTGACCTCGTTTGAGGCGGTCGCAAAAAGTGCCAATTTTCGGGCGTGCAATTCGACCTTGCGGAAGGTCGGATTTGAGACCGTGCCGGTGCCCTCTTCGGATAACCAGACCCAAGTCATGCCGCCATATAGCTCGCGATCTGCTGATGTGCCCGCGTCAAATCCGGGCACCTTCAAAGTTTCGCTTGTCATCGGGTAAATCGTGCATCTCGGCAGGACGATCGAATCCTCGTAGGCCGCGTCTAAATAACGACGACTTAACTCTTGCGGCACGATGTAACCGCCGCTTGGGCCGCTGCCCTCGTTGAGTGTATGCAGTCCGGGGTGGAAAGTGCCGGATGCCAGCGCGCTGAAAAACTCATTGGATGACATGCCGTTACCACTTGAAGTGGCGAATATTTCCGACGGCTTTTTGCCAACTGTGCCGCGGATTAACGGCTTGCCTCCCAGTGTGGTATCACCGGATGGTTGTGTTTGCCCCATGAAGTCGTCGTTCCACGCGGGTTCGGCAACGGGGTTGATGGCATTGGGCGCGGCCAGGTGTTCGGCCTCAATTTTTTTGTTAATTTCTTTAAGTTCGGCCTGGTTATTGTTGAACAATTGCTGTTCGTTTGCCGTGAGTTCCCGGCGCGCGTCGTCGGCAGCGTCGAGAAGTTTTGTTGAGTGTCGCACAAGTTTTCGCTTGCGCTCTTCCAACTTTGCTAGTCGCAGATTCATTTTGAGATTCCTTTTGAATCAAGTTCTTTTAGTTCCGCCAGCAACGGGTCGAAGAATTGTTCCGCCTCCTCGGCAGACATCGGTGCCATTGCCGGGCATCCATCGCGCACCCAGTCGAGTAAATCCTGCTCACGCCAGCGGACGTAATCACCGACGAGAATGGGGCGCGGGGCAAGTCCGTCCTCGCTCATCCCCCGGAACTCATTCCAAGGGAGGTCGAGTTTTCTGCCGGCATGAAATACGTTAAGCAAAAACATAATTTGTTGTCCTTTCGCAGTATAAATAGTGCCGTCCGCCTCAGCGTGGCGGCTACGATTACCAATTTTACCCGATGGGCGGTTTTTCTTGTGCGTGGTTTTGCATGTGGCGGACTGAAAAGGGTCCAATCTGGACCCTTTCTTGCGGCGTGGACGTGATCGGGCTGCACCGTCGATGATTTCGCGGCCAGTTTCGCCGCAATAATCGCATTTGAGGGCACGCACTCGCTTGTCACCACGAGCGAGTTGCTTGGTACCGGTTGTTAGCATCCGCCCGCGTTTGCATTTTGGGCATCGGTCTAACGATCTCATTTTTTTTACTCCACGTTTAAGTCCGGCCTATCCCAAAACAGTTCGAGGGTTTTCCATGCTCTCTCAAAAGCCGCGCGAGATTCCTTTTCAAGGCGGATTGCCGGATGCAAATGCAGCATTTTTCCGCCTTCGGGATTCACGATGATTCCTTCGGCGTCGATTAAAGCGCGCGCCTGGTTGGCTCGATCCAATGATTCCAATCCGCTTTGAACAAGTGCCAATCGCGAGAGAGATCGGCCAGTTGCCGGCACGACAGTCTGCCAAATTTTTTTTGAGTTCTCGCTCAAGTGCGAAGGTGGTGAAAAATCGGTTTTTTTGTCCATTTTTTGGTATCCTTTTTTAAGTTTGAAAAACCCCATTGATGAAACTTGCGCACATTTGTAGAAGACTGCGGCTCGGTCTAGAAACGGAAAGCCTCAGAGATTTGCACCCCCCCACACCGGGTGTTTCATCGGTAGACCTCTGAACAATCAAGGAAGGTTGTCTGCTCATCGCTGCCGCCGCTTTCGGCTTGGCCTCGACGCCATGCTTGATGTATGGCCCACCTTGCCGTGGTGTAGCACCCATCCGACCGCAGTTCCTCTCGGTGGCATGAGTGACCGCATACTTTTGATAGCGGCTCGACCATTGCCAACCATGTTTCAATCCAGGGGGAACCGTTCGCACCGGCGAACCGTGCACTGTCGGACAGTCGGGCAAGTTCGGGCTCGATCTTGGTCATCTCACAAAAGTCCATCTAGTTTCCTTCCTGTTTTCGACACCCCAGTTGCTCGCCACAGTCTCGGCATGTTTGGTTGACGTAGCCGTCGTGTGTGGGTTCCTCAACCACATTGGTGTGCTGACACCCGCCGTTGCCGTTCACCCCGTTCACGGAGTTCACGGTGTTTTCTCTTATAAACTTACTACTACTATCTCTCTCACCCTCTCGGGTTTGGGTTTCCGTGCGATAAGATATAGAAGGATCCCGTGAATCCTGTGAATTGTTCCCTTCACCTTGGTGGGCAAGTCCTATACCGATGTAACACCATTGCAACCTGCCGCCGTACATTCGCTGTTTTTCCTCGATGTTGGGCCGAAGTTTGTAGATTGTCTGCCCGAAAGCTTTGGCAGTCATCGACGGCCGCCCCGTCCGTTCGATCTGGGCGTTATATGCAACACGAATGGTTTTCTTCGGAACAAATACACCGGGATCGTCGATGGTGTGACGATCCAGCCAGACGGCAAGCGGATCTGTAGTCGCGTGGAAGTCCCTCCAAGCTGCCTGTACGCTCGCCGACTCCGATAGGCCGCGTTGATACTGAACACGTCGCAAGCCCTCCAGGGCCTTATTCAGAAGCCCTGAGAGTTCTTCAGGGGCTTGCAACCGGGCGTCGAGAATATCACGCGGTATTTGGTTGTCGCCTTCAAATGTGCAGTCGAACGGAATTACAACCCACCGCCGGAAAAACGCCGCCGAACTGTCCGCACTTCTCGGGGCGTGGTTCGCCGAAAATACCAACCGGACAAATGGCTCCACGTCGAACGAGTCTTGAAACTTCCGCTCGGCCGGCAAGGTATCGCCGCCCACGATGGCCTTGAAAGTGGAAGTCCCGGCCAGATGTTCGCTTGGCAGGTCGGCACAGATATTTGCCAGTTTGCCAACAAGCCGGGCCGTTGCAAACTTGTCCGATTCAAGCTGATGCAATGCAATGGATGATATGTTGCGTTTTCCCATGAATCGGATAAGTAGCGATAACCAAACGGATTTACCGTTGCTTCCCTCACCTAGCAACAACACGGCCTTTTGCAGCCACATCATGGGCGTCATTAAAACGCCGGGAATCTCCCACGCAAGATCATGGGCGTCAGCCGGGAATGATGTTTTTACAAACTTATCGATGTTTGGACACGTTGCAGCCGGATCGTACTTAACGGGTAATTGCACCGCTGACAAGTATTTCGGATCGTGTGGCAAGAGAACGCCGTCATTCACCCGAACCATACCGGTCTCGGTATTAACCAGATCCGCCCGAGGTTTTGATGGTAGCTCCGGTGTATCAACGCGGATAAACTCGGCTACTTCGGACGCCCGACGGGATGACCACAACTTAGCTTTATCCCATGCAAGCAATATCCGCTTAACCTGAGCCTTTACAAATCGCTCGCCGTCCGGTCGAAAGTATCCATCTTTGTATCGATACAGCTTCCCGCCGGCGTCTCTCGCAAAATGATTGGGCTTGCAAATCTCTTCGGCGAGTAGATCGATGACGCCGCGTTCTTCGTCGCCGCCGTCGCCGGTAGTTTTTCCATTACGTTTTGTTGTGCCGTTTCGGGTTCGCTGATAAATCTTTTCTCTGGTTCGTTGCTCGGCTTTTCCCCAGGTCAATGAAAAATAACTCTCACCGCCCTCTTTGAATTTTCCAATGTTGCAAACCTCGGCCCATACCACATCTTTTTTTACGCCGTTTTCAACACACCAACAACACAATGCAAAATCCGCTTCCGACCGATTGCCTTGCTCGGATAAATCGCATGTCGTCAATAATTCATGAAACTTGTCTTGCCTTTTGGGTGTCAGTTTCTTTTCCGCCGGCAGGTGCACCCGGGCAATTGTTTCTCGTTCAACACAACTGGGGGATTCTTTGGCAAGCTCACAAAAGACTTCAATACCGTATCGCCGCTCGGGATGCAATTGATCCAATCGACAGGGGACAGGCTCGCGGCCGTTGCGTTGGTCCTTGCGATTCAATGTATCCGGTACACGAAGAATCCGCGACAAGTCGGTAGTGTGGTCGCCGCCGATCTTATTGGCAATGCCGCTTAAAATGTCTTGGATATTTTGGGCTTTCGGGCTGAGTGGTGGCGCGTCGCACTTGCTGTCAATATAGGTTTTTGAACCATCAGCGTTTTTTACATACTTGCGGGGTTTCTTCTTTTTGCCCGGCCCTTGGTCGATAAACTCCGTCTCAACCGGTGGCGGATCGCCAGCATCGTCGATCAAATAAGGCTCACTCAATAGCCAGTAAAGGTGAGCACCGTTGCCGCTTGCAACCACAATCGACGGCTCGGGTAGTCCGGCCTTTTTGCACCGTTCAAGAGCTTCCTCTGGGGTGCAATGGTCCACGTCGCTCCAAAGCGTTCGTACTATTCGGATTTGCCACGCCAAGTCATATTTTCCGGCTGATCCGAACCGGGGACACGTACCAAAAAACACATTTGCTCTTGTATGTTCCGATTGCTCGTTTTGCTGTTTTAATGCGACGGCCAGCCGTGATGGGCATGGTTGCCACCGTCCGCCCTGGTCCTTTGCACCTAGCAAAACGTAGCGTGTGCCCTTGTAATCAACAAGACTCTTTTTTTTGTCGTTTTCGGTCCACGATTCGATAGGGCGAAACAGGATAGTATCGCCAGGCTGAAATAGCGTCTGTAAAAACCTACTTGCGTCGGTGGCCGCATCCTTGATATTTTTCACATCCATCACTATACTCATTTGTGTATCCATTCTTTCAACGGCTCGCGTCCCTGCCCGGCGTGGGCCGTTTTTATATGCGTCCAAGATGTTATTTCTCACCGCCGACGGTGCGGGATTCGATAAACCGCTTCAAATCAGACAATTTGTATTTGACGGATCGGCCAATTTTGACATAGGGCAAGGGATAGCGACGCTCGCATCGCCAAACCGATAGTGTCCCAGGTGAAACGTCAAGAAATTGAGCCGATTTTTTTTCGTCCAGTAGTGGGTCCAGCATCGGGTCCGCAGATGGCGAAGTGTTTATGGTAGTAGCCATTGGTTTCCTCACGTGTTTGAGAGTAGAAAACGATTAACGTGAATCGATTAAAACACGAGCGAAGAACAGCGTCAAAGTAGAACCGGCAGTAAAAGGGGCCGGGAAAAGAGATTGTGGGACTTCGGCGGGACTTCAGCGTGACTTGCGTGACTTCAGCGTGACTTGCTTTTCACGGAGGTGGTTGTCTTGTTCACTTTTTGCGAATCAAACTTGCTAAACGCTGCACTATAATCGCCCTGTGTTTTGAACCAGACCTCAAAAGCCCTATACTGACGGCCAATAACCCAAATAGTGCCGCGTTTATTTTTCCCTTTGATCTGCAACCCATTTTTTCCTTTACCACTAAGAGCAAGATCAAGGTCTTTCATTGTTCCATTGAGCGGACCAAATGCGAAATGTTCAGGCTTTAGTTCATCCGGGCTATGATACCACGTCGGTGAGATTGCATTATTCCCGTTGTCCGTTTTCTTCGCAAATTTTGCCCGCAATAGTGCCGAAGTCTGCCTTAGATACTCGACAGTATCTCGAAAAGCCTGTTCTACCTGTCCTTCCTGCATGCTAAACGGCCCCAGTATCTCATCTTCGTCCGGGTCAAAGTTTTCAAGTTTTTCCTGAGGAAGATTATATTTCAACCAAGCATAACGCTCATCGTAAACGCGGCGTATTGCATCGTGACGGAAGGTAGCAGTTTTTGCGGTGCCGTCTATGTCTCCATCCAAGATTTGCAGGGATCGAAAGTGCAGCTTTTTGAATAAATCTAACAGGTCGTTAAGCTTATTCTGGAAATCTCCCGCAAAATCAACGGAAACGTTTAGTTTCAACCACGAAACTGCAAATTCGACATGACGCTCCTTGTACATCCATTCAATGTTTTGCGGGCGCGGTCGTTCCCTGCCGATTATATGCCATTGTTGCACGGTGTCATACAGTTCGGTCGCAAGCGGGTCGATAATGTCGTCACAGAGGCTCCATTTTTTACCCATCGTGCCCACCCTCCTTGTCGCCCACATCAATAACGTTTTCATCAGCAATCAACCCCGCCGCCACCTGCATCTTGCGAGTAGCATTTTCGACAGACTGCCTAACCGGGTCCAATGCGATTTGAGCGTATACGGCCGTCGCGGGACTTCCCGGCCGATGTCCTAGTGATTTGCCGATAATGGCCAGACTGGCCCCGTTATTTACCTGCCAACTTCCAAGTGTTCGCCGTAGGTCATGCGGCCGTACATCCTTTAGATTGGCCCTATCACATATCCGCCGCCAGCTTGCACGAGGTTCCACGAGGTGGTTTTGTGGATGTTTACGACTCGGAAACACCCAGGGGACCACAGGGTCGGCCTCGGCTTGCCGTCGTTTGAGGATTTCAACAGCACCGGGAACGAGCGGGATAAAAATGGGCTTCCCACCCTTGGATACTTGCCCTGGTATCCTCCACAACCGATTTGCGAGGTTTACATTCTCCCATCGCATAGCCTGGACGTTGCCGCGTCTGGCACCCGTCAAAAGCGATATGGTAAAAAAGTCCTGATACAGGTCCGGTTCTTTTGAAAGCGATTCAAAGAAGTTCTTCAATTCGTCGCCGGATAGATACCTGTCCCGCTGTTCCTCTGGAAACTTAGTAACGCCCACCGCTGGATTATCGCCCATATAACCCACCTTTTCGGCCTTTTCATAAGCTGCCCGCAATAGGCCCAAAGCTCGATTTGCAACATAGGGGCCGCCCAGTTTTCGGCCTTTTTTGCCGTCCGTGCGGTCCTTCTTTTCGCCGATCTTGCTATGCCACAATTCCACCTGTCGGCTTGTAATGTCGGCTAGTCGCCGGGAATCCCACGGCTTGATGTATGCGTTGTATAGTCGCTCATATTCCTCCCACGTCCTACTATGGGCTTTGAGATGCTTAATCCAATACTTAAACAGTTCGCCGATTGTTGGCTGGTCCCGCTTTTGCTTTCGCTCGGCCTGGGGATTCTCACCGCCGGCCACTTTTCCGGCGTGCTTGGCTGCGGCCGTGCGAGCATCCTTGACGCTCAGCCGGTCCGTAGTGCCCAGACGGATCCGAGTAGGCTTCCCGTCGATCCGTCGGACAAAATAGTAGGTCTTGGTTCCGGTAGACGTGATACACACCTGGAGGCCGGGAACCTTAACGTCACGATAGTACACTCGGCCACGGTCCGGCGGTTCCAGGTCTCGGACTTTGGGCTCAGTAAACACAAACGGTTCTGACATTTTCACCTCCCTGAATTTGACCTTCTGATTCAGCCAGATGGCCACCGGTGCTACATTGGTGCTACGCAAAGCGTTAATTTACGTTAATTTTGAGTGTAGCACGTTAAGAAGATAATATCCGTAAGTGTAACCAGCGTCAAGTATTAGTAAGGTTCATTAACCAGAGGGTATAGGCCTTTTGTCTGGCTGGCAGCCAGAAGGTCAGGGGTTCGAGCCCCCTATCCTCCATTTGTATCAATCAACAAAAGCCTCGTTTCCGCGAAGAAGACGAGGCTTTTGTTGTTTTAAGGGGATTCGTATCTAATATCAATTACAGGTTGAAACGGCACTTCAACGTGTGACTACCCTTCGGGAAAACAAGCGATGTTCTCGAATATGCACTTGCTGCTTCAAATCTGAATGCTTTTCAGTATCTCAAAAAAGTCGTGATTACAATGCATGCCATCCATACAGTCATTATATCCGGATCAATATGTAGGCAATACAGAGGGTATAAGCAGTAGCGATGGAGGCGTAGTAGTACCGGCCATGAGTCCATTTGTCCATAAAATCAACTGTAATGCACCCCCCGATGTTCCGGCGTAAGCTACAATACAACAGGTTATCCAGTCAAAAAACACTCCGACATCCTGCATCGGTATAAACACTCAATTTCACTGGTCGAAAGACATGACACCAATGTTTGATAGTCAAGGCGCGAGTCATACTGAAATTGCTTGCCGGCAGCTAGTAGAACAACTACCTGATGAACTGCTGAACTTGGAAGGTCTGCGCAATCGTTGCATGGGTAACATCCAGCTTGTCGAGCGGATATTGAATAAGTTTCAGCAACGAATGCCGGAGGAGTTGGAGGAATTGGAGAAGGCTTTAGAGCTCAGCGATACAGAACAGATCGCTCGCATTGCGCATCGCGTCAAAGGTACATCGGCAAGTGTATCTGCCAGTACTCTTCAGCAAGCCGCAACGGAGATTGAAGACTTGAGCCGTGCGGGACGTATAACGGAAATTCCTGTCCGCATTGAGCAACTACGCGGCGAGTGGGATAGATGCAATCGTGTCGTATGCGATGTAATATCCGGTGCGGAACAAAAATGTTTTTGACCCAGGCAGGGGGGTAACCATGATAGATGCCGTACAAATATTAGTCGCAGACGATGACGATATCGCCGCGGAAATGGTGACTCACACCCTTACGCAGTTTGGGTACGAAGTGACCTCGGCCAGAAGCGGTCGCGAAGCTCTCAAACTGATGCGGACCGGCTTGTTTCATCTGGTGATTCTCGACTGGGAAATGGCGGACATGACGGGACTCGATGTGTGCCGGCATATTCGCCAGCGATATTCCAGCAGCTACATCTACTGCATCCTGCTGACCTCGCGTAGTGGAACTCAGAACGTCGTCGAGGGTTTGAATGCCGGCGCGGACGACTTTATCACAAAACCATTTGAACCTCAAGAACTCATCGTCCGTATCCGCACAGGGGAACGAATTCTGTCGCTCGTTAGCCACGAATTGATGATCTTTAGTCTGGCAAAACTCACCGAGTCGCGCGATAAAGAGACGGGCGCGCACCTCGAACGCATTCGCGAGTATTGTCAAGTGCTTGCCGGACATCTGTCACGAGAGCCGGAATATCGCGATCGGGTGGATGGTGATTTTGTGCAGTTGATCTATTTGACCAGTCCTTTGCACGATATTGGTAAGGTGGGCATTCCAGATGCCATTCTGCTTAAGCCTGGTCCACTCACGTCAGACGAATTCGAGGTTATGAAGCAGCACACGGTCATTGGGAGCAGGACTTTGGATGCCGCACTAAGCGCACATCCCGAGGCCAAGTTCTTGTGCATGGCGCGAGATATCGCCCGAAGTCATCACGAAAGGTACAACGGAAGCGGTTATCCGGATGGTCTGGTGGGAGATGAAATACCGCTTAGCGGCCAGATAGTCGGCTTGGCCGACGTCTACGATGCCCTGACAAGCAAACGCGTATACAAAAAGTCGTTCAGCCACGAACAAGCCCGCGAAATGATTCTCGATGAAAATGGGAATCACTTCAATCCTGACATTGTACGGGCATTCCTCGTGAACGAGGACCTCTTCGTAGAGATTCACGAGAAATTCTCGGAGCAAGAGAGGATGGAACTTCAAGAATCCGAGGCCTTATCTCTGCTGGAGCCCCAAGTTTTGACCCAATAATATGCGCTCGCTATGGCATGTACGGGCGGTATGAAGTCAAGCTTACTCGACGATCTACCGCTAAACGGATGTGAGGCTCGCTCTAGTATCGCGCCGTAATACCCAGAACTAATGCGTCAGCAGACAATGTGTTGGTGACCGAAGTTCCGGCTAGTGGGCCTAGACCGGGCATATTAAAAGGACCACTGGCGCTGTTTTCAAAGCCGTGCAGATAGGCCATCGACAAAATCAAATTATCTGTAAGGAAATAGGAAAATCCCGTGGAAACAATGTGCTGGATTATCAACGGCGATTCGACGTTGAAGAAAGCGGTGTCGCTGCCGATCGGATTGTCGTTATACTGGTAACCAAACCGCAATAAGAGTCGTTGCGTAGCCTGGTATTGGGCACCGGTGTGAACGGAGAAGACGCTCCGCCAGCCGAGGCCCGTCACTGCACCGGTAGCGTTATAGCCGGCGGGATCTCCAAAGCCGGACGTATTGTGGTAATCGAAGTACCGCAAGTCACACGCCAGCAACCACCTCTCGAAGCCCGTATAGGCCGTTCCCAGGGAGAGAATCATGGGATAGTCGATATGGACCTTCTCCTGGCGCGGAACACCGAGCTCGTCGCAAGTGTTGAAGCGAAACGGCTCAAACCATTGAGGGCTCTTGAACGTGAAACCGTATTGCCAACATTGATTGGCAGCATAGTAAAGGCCCAACTGGAATCCGCCACCCCAAGCATAGCGAGTGGAGCACCCCGAAGGATATCGAGGAACTAAGCTGCCATCTGCGTCGTCGGGATCTACAAGACTCAATGGGTTGGCTATAAGGCGGGCAAGAGTAATTGTTGGGGCGAATCCGAACGAAAGCCTGTCGGTAATCGCGTACGAAATAGTGGGCACGATCTGAAAGTATTGCGCATCGGCGGAAACGCGTCCGAGACCTCCCACGCCGCCGGGCAGATTGTTCTGCGGTGCTAAGATCGGGTTGGTGGGGCTGACTGAATAGTTCGTGCTGAATCCGGCGATTCCGAAGATTCCGAGGCCGCAGGACCAGCGCGAGCAATCGCTCCGGTGTACCCAAGCCATGCTCGGGATAGGTGTAACCCCCGGCTCGCCGTTGGTCGATCCGCTGAGGTTAATGGGCGGAAATCCGCCACCCAGCGCCCCGGGAGCAATCGACGAAGAGAGCGATTCTGTGGGAAGCAACAACTCTAAGCCGATAGCCACCTCGGAACTCGGCAAACCACTGATCGAGGCTGGATTCCAGAGGATCGCACCCATCGAGTCGATGGGAGCGGCAGTGGCTGCCCCGCCCATTGCTCGGTTGATAGGTCCAGCACCGTTTAAGGAGATACCTTGCGCATCGACCGTTCCCGCTAAAGTGAACGTGAGTAAGGATGCGAGAACAGCATAACTGCCGAAGACCAGCGACTTTCTCATGACTCTCTCCCAGCCCACTTATAGTTCACAACATGAAAAAGAAAACAGATACTCCAGATTGAATTAATATCGACAGCGCAAACTGCGCGACGATAACTATTTTGAGGAATTTTACGTTTTTTCCAATTGTCACTGGGCGTTGATAGGCTACACCAATCGGGGGCCTATTGACAAATTCACAATGCACAGCTAGGATGACTCTGATTGATGGAGCGAAATGAGGGCTCTCTTCCGAAGGGGTGCTTGGGCATGCATTAACCGTGCAACACCAAAGCGAGAGGATCTGATGGGACATTTTATGGACAGTCCTCGGTTAGGGTAAATTCCAGACTGCAAGGTGTGGCAGGTTCTTTTTAGGGTAGCTGCTTATGCTGGTCGGAATTATTTTGTAATCGTGTTGGGTTATTCTGCTAAAGTGTGGACGAATCCAAGGCGGATGCGAAGCGCCCATAGGTGACCGGATTTAATTAAAACGCCCACTGATTCATTTCAGTTGGAGGCGGCCGTGATCCGTGCAATTGTAGTTACAGCTGGACTTTTGCAAAATTGCGAGTCAAGGGCACTTAGATATAAATTGGCGGCACAGCCGGCAAATTATATCTAAACGTCGCAGAGATGTTAACTTGTTATCTGTCAATGAATTAGTGTTAGTTAAGACAATGTAAAAGAAACCTTCGCTTCGCAAAGCTTTCTTTTACATGTGCCCTTGACTCGCAATTTTGCAAAAGTCCAGTTACAGCTTACGGAGAGTATCTACTTTCTTCCAACAGACAGGTTTACATAGAACGATTCCTTTCGCCGTTCAGCATAACCGGTGATCGAATTCAAAAACTGTCGCTTAAACGAGTAAAAATTGCTGGAATGATAGATCTGAAAATGTTAGAACCAACGGTTGTGAAGATTGTGTTTGTATTCTCTTCATCTTTAATCGAGTTCAAGGTTAGTCGGAGGCAGTGTTATGAGCATAATATCTCGAAAACCAAGATTATTTGAAGATCACACAATACCCACGGATGGTGACGAACTGCTGTTTGCGAAACTGATGATGCCGAGACCGCCGATGCAGGCGCAGAGGGTTGTATTGATAGTACCTCTTGTGGGCGCAGCGGCGGGACAGCAACTTATGACCTTTCGGAACTTCTCGCGACGCGGTGCGATCGTTATCAGCTATGAATATAGCGGCCACCCCCAGTCCACCGGGGCATTTGAACTCGACAAGACGATTGTCGACACTCACCATGCGTTGTTGTGGGCATCAAATTACGCGAATGAACGTGGACTTCCCTTACATGGTTTTGCGACGTGCTATGGCACGATTCCGTTGCTTGCCCAATTTAAGGAAGGAGCTCGTGGTCGCCTCTTGCGGTCCGTTACCACGATCTCCGGCTTGTATCGTTTGCACAAGCTCTTGAGTATTGAAGATTTTGCGCCCATTATTTCTCGTTATCTGGGACAAGACCTGGACGCTAACTCGCTGGTGAAAGGTCTTGCCGAAGAGACGCTTGACTGCCGAGGACTACCGTTTCGAGAAGCATTGCGCGACTACTTGGCGATGTTGATGCCTGAACTTCGAGTGGAATTAGACTATTTCGAAGAGTTAAAGTATGATCGCGTGAATATGCGTCAGACTCTGTTGCAGTTCGCTCACGGCGACTATCTTAGCGGAGTAAAAATCCCCACTTGGATACCATGTACCGCTTGCATTGGGCATCAAGACAATCTTCTATCCACGCACACATCCGCAGGCCGCGAGATCTACAAGAAGGACGTATCGTCCATAGTTCCGCATGCAACGGTCCACGAATTTGATATGGACCATTATGGTTTCGGACCGGGGCGTGATCCGGTTATCAAATGCGCCGGTGACGCCTTCGAGCGGGCCGACACGTTTCACATACCGCCCCACCATTTTAATAGCAGCGTGAGTCACAGTGTTAATCTGCGGAGCCTGCCACGATGAATCCTGTCTACGACTTCTGGAAAAAAGAATATTCCATGGATCGCCCCCTGGAGACGGATTCGTGGTTGAGCCGCACCATAAACCGGTATGTCGTAGCCGGGATGATGAACACGTTTCCGAAGACTACTACAAAGGCCTTGTCCTTCAGCCGTGGAGAACTTGCTCGCTTACTCTTTGTGGAAAAGGAGGGTGGTTCGTACCGATCACTTCGGGCAATGTATGAATATGAGGATCCGCGAAAGCGCGGGGATCTGATAAATAGACTGCTGATGCAATCTCCAGCCGTAAAGGCCGCCAGGAATCGACGTGTCATTGCCCAGCAAATATTGCAGCGGAGCCTGGAGGCGCAACCACCAGATGCAGCGGTACTCGTCATGACGGTTGGCGGTGGCGATGGGAGGCTCGAAGCGGAAGTCCTTGCCAGGATGAAGAGGCGTGATATCTACTATTGTGGTGTCGACAAGGACAAACGAGCCGTTGAAGAAAACCGGGCAACCTTCCTGGAATATGGCCTTGAAGAGAGAGGTTTCGTGCATGTGAGTAATATCGCCGAGATAAGCGATCCATTGGAAGTTCTCCAAAGCGCGGAACGACGGTTCGGGATCCGGTTCGATGGAGCGCATATTGCCGTATGCCACGGTATCGCGGAGTATCTGGATATCGGCGTGGATACTAATCACGCTCTATCGCAAATGCTGGCTGCGGTTTACGATTGCGTGCGCACGGAAGGGCGCCTGATTATTAGTCATACCGACTATCATGATCGCGTTCGCTGGCTGGAGCGCGGGCTGTCATGGTACATGAGGTTGCGTGACATGGAAGAACTCGCAAATGAAGTCGAAAAGGCGGGATGGCAGATCTCCATTTGTGAGCACGAGCCCATGGGATTGATCACCATGTGTCTGGCCGTCAAATCAGTGGACGAGTATCTGCGAATCGACAGTCCAAGCCAATTGAGACGGCCACGTATGCAAAGGCCCGCCGTGGCGGCCGCCCGGTGATGTCCGAGGCCCAGTGCTTGTTGATCGCGTAGCAGGACGCAAATATTTGCTCATTGGGGCAAAATTTCCGCAAATCTGCGGAACGCTTGGAGTAATTGTACCGATTATTCCACGGGCAACGTCTCTATATCACACCTGCTCATTTTTCTCCCCCTGCTGATATTCAGCGGCCTGCCACTGTCTCCAATATGCGACGCCTGGAGAAGGATAAAAAGCTATCCTTGCAAGGACTTATATCTATCGCCCGGGGCTTCAAAAGGCGTCAGGCGTAATCAGAGGGAATAGATGGAAATCGCTCCCCAAACCAGCTTGCAAGATAGTGCCACGGTGCCACCGTTGTTGCCGCCGCCCGAGGAGGGTTTGGTAGGTCGGGAAGCGGTGCTCAATGACATAGTGCATTCGTCTATTCCGCAGATAGTGCTTCGCGAGCGGTTATTGCGCGGGCCGCTTAATCTGCAAGACGCCCTGGCTCTGGGGATTTGCTTATTTTCAGAACTGAGCAAGGTGCATGCACAAGGGGTGCTCTGTCACAACGTCCGTCCGGCAAACATCATTGTAAGTGGAGATTCTCCCCTGGCCGCGGCCCAGATCACCAATTCCGGACTGGAATACGACGCTAGCATTTGTGAATTAACGACCCGGGATTCGCTGGATTCGGCACTTTACTATTCGCCCGAGCATGCCGGATCTTTGGACTATGATGTCGGCCCGGCTTCGGATCTTTATTCGGCTGGGATCGTGTTGTATGAATGCCTGGCGGGACATCCGCCTTTTGCGGGTGATACGGTGGGAGCCGTGCTGCATCAACACATGACTTCGCAGGTACCGGAACTGAGATCCATGGGACTGGACATTCCTCGCCCCTTGGACGAGTTGATTCAGCGGCTGCTTCGTAAGGATCCACGCGACCGCTATCAGACTGCCGAGGCTGTGTTGAAGGATATGGAAGGGATCGTCGCCTCGTTGCGCAGCGGCACGGTTGGCACCACTTACGTCGTTGGATCACACGATCGTCGCCCCACGCTAACCGATCCGGCATTCATTGGCCGTGAGAGTGAGTTGGAGCAAGTAGAAGAACAGATTCGACAGGTGGTCGCCGGGCAGACAAGCCTCGTGTTGTTGGAGGCCGAATCGGGCGGCGGCAAGACACGGTTCCTGTCGGAAGTCATCACGCGCGGCATTCAAAGGCAGATGTGGATTTTGCAGGGTCGCGGGCAGGAAATGGTGGGAGATCGTCCATTTCAGGTGTTGCAGGGAATCGTCGAAGATGTAGTTGAAGCGGCGGAAGCCGATCCCTCTTTTGCCGAAGCATTGTACCAGCGCTTGGGTGATCACGCTGACGACATTGCCGCTTTGTTGCCCGACATGGCTCGATCGTTGGGGTGGCGGGAGTCTGAGTTCGCCAGGCCGGAAGGCTTTGCCGAGACTTGGAGTATTCAAGCGTTAGCCGCCTTCCTAAACGCGCTTGGCAGCGAAGCTCGCCCAGCCATGATCATCCTGGAAGACTGTCAATGGGCCGACAGAACGACCGTCAAATTGATCTCGTATTTACGACGGGAGCAGATGAACTCGGCCACAACAAGCCAGCCTGCGCTGCTGGTAGTCTCCTTTCGTTCCGAGGAAGTGGCGCCCGAGCATCCATTACGTATGATTCCCTCGTCGCTGCATTTGCGGCTGTCCCAGTTCGAGCCCGACGAAGTGCAGCGACTCCTGGAATCCATGGCGGGACCGCTACCCGCCGAGGCCATCGATGTCGTCTCCAAGCTATCCGATGGCAGTCCGTTCATGGCGTCCGCCGTGCTCCGTGGGTTAGTGGAGTCCGGCGCCTTGCTGGCCGAACCGTCGGGTTGGCGCATCGAACCACCCGCCCTGGCCGATCTCCAGTCGTCCAGCCGGTCCGCCGGGTTCTTGTCGCAGCGAATCGAACTCTTACCACACGATACGCTGGACCTGTTGACGATCGGCGCCGTGCTGGGTAAGGAATTTGATCAGCATCTTGCCGCCAATCTTCTGGGACTGCCTCAAACCAATGTAATTGCCACTCTGGAGACGGCCCGCGCGCGGCATATAATTTGGATACAGCCGGACAAGAAAAGGTGCGTCTTTGTGCACGACAAGATTCGCACCACTTTGCTGGCTCGACTCTCGACCGAAACACGTCAAAATCTGCATCTCAGAGTTGCCCGCCACCTGCAGCAGGAAGGAGACGGACGGATTTTTGATCTGGCCTATCATTTTGATGCTGCCGGCGATCACGAGTCGGCTCTACCATATGCTCTTCAGGCTGCCGGAAAGGCGCGAGCCCAGTACGCGCTGGAAATCGCCGAGGGGCAATACCGGATTGCCTGGCGAGGCGCTCATTCGGTCGACAAGGCGACACGCTATGACATCGCGGAAGGATTGGGTGATGTGTTAATGTTGCGGGGGAACTATAGCGAGGCGGAGAAGTTGTTCCAGTCGGCCTTAAAACTCACGGAAGGAGCTTTTGCCGAGGCGGAAATCCGTGGCAAGCTCGGAGAACTGGATTTCAAACGCGGCGACATGGCCAACGCGGCACTCGCATACCAAGAGGCTTTGAAGCTGCTGGGAAAATCCTTTCCGCAAAATTCCGTTGTTGTTTTTCTTACACTTCTATGGGGCATTGTGGTCCAGGCAGCTCACACATTGTTTCCCGGTCTGTTCGTCAAACGGCGCAACGGAGTGCCGTCGAAGCCGGAACTGCTGCATCTTCAACTTCTCATTCGTTTGGCATACTCGTACTGGTTTACGCGGGGGAAAGTGCAGACACTATCGGCACATTTCCGCGCCATGAATCTTGCCGAACATTATGCGCCGAGCATAGAGTTGGCTCATATCTACTCCTCACACGCCATGGCGATGACGCTGATTGGGTGGTACAGTCGTGGGATCGTTTACGCCCAGAAGTCCTTGGATATTCGACGCTCTTTGGGTGACCTCTGGGGCGAGGGGCAATCATTGAGTTTTTATGGCTGCGTGTTATATGCGGCATCACGGTTCAATGAGTGCATGGAAAAATGTCGCGAGGCAATGCGCCTGCTCGAACGTACTGGCGACTATTGGGAGTGGCATATCGCGATCTACCAGATTGCCGCCTCTCTCTACCGTTTGGGCGACATGCAAGGGGCTGTCCAAGTGGCCCAACGTATGCATAAGTCCGGGCTGGAATTGGGTGACGAACAAGCCTCCAGCATTAGCCTTGATATTTGGGCGTTGGCCACTAGAGGCATGGTGCCCGAGGATATCCTTGCAAAAGAGGTAGATCGCCAACGATCGAACGGCCAAACCAAGGCCCAGATACTGTTGGCTCAGGGAGTACAATTAACAGAATGCGGCCAACATAAGCGGGCGGTGTCCATCTTCGAGCAGGTAGTGGGCGATGGCAAACCAATAGGCCTGCTAAACGCCTATGTCGCGCCCAATTTGGCATGGCTGGCGACGGCCTTGCGCCGTCAGGCGGAGAATGAGAACCGGTTAACTCCCGACAAACGCGATGATTTGCTCAAACGCGCTGAGAGAGCCGCTCGGCGAGCCGTGCTAATCGGGCGTCGCATCCAAAACGATCTTCCCCACGCGTTACGCGAATATGCACATATTCTCGCCTTATGCGGCAAGGTCAAACGTGCATGCCGCCTGTTCAAGAGCAGCCTGAAGGTTGCCGAGCGGCAGGGCGCCAAATATGAGCATGCTCAAACACTGCAGATCTACGGTCGCTTGCAGAGGGAACTAGGGTGGCCTCAAGCGGAAGAGCAGATAGCGGATGCGGAATCGGCGTTACGAGAGATCATCATCTCCGAGGAAGATGCCAAACAAAACACTCGCGATGCCGCGACGCCAACACTCTCACTGGTTGACCGGTTTGACGTTGTTCTGGAAGCCGGGCGCAAGATCACATCCGCTCTTTCCCCGGAGATGATTTTTGCCGAAGTCCACGCTGCCGCGATGCGGTTGCTTCGCGCCGATCACTGTCTGGTGCTGGAAGTATCGCAAGAGGATGGTCTGGAATGCTTCATACCCGTTATGGGATCTGCCGAGTGGGGTTTCGACCGCGGGTTGGTACGGCGCGCTCTCGATAGCGGCAGAGCCGTTGTGTTCGCCGAAGAGGCAATGAATAGCGCCGATCAACAAAGCAGTTTTTCCGAGGAACAGTCGGCTATCTGTGCAGCCATTTATGTGCGTGGCCGTCCCGCCGCCTGCCTCTATGTAGCGCATTCTCAAGTGCGCGACCTGTTCGGTCCTGACGAAGAACGGTTAGCCGATTTCATCGCTACTATTACCGGGGCCGCGCTGGAAAACGCCGAAGGCTTCCAGCAACTTCAACAACTCAACGAGACTCTGGAAAAAAGAGTTGCCGATCGCACCGCCGCCGCGGAATCCCGAGCCCGGGAACTTGCGGCGTCGAACCAGGAACTGGAGCAACTTGCCAATGATTTACGCCAAACCGAAGAGGAATTGCGGGTCGCTAAAGAAGCGGCGGAAACAGCCAATCACGCCAAGAGCAAGTTCCTCGCAATGATGAGTCATGAAATTCGTACACCCATGAATGGCATTGTCGGTATGGCGGAGCTAGCCCTGAGAACCTCTCTTACCCCAGAACAGCGGCGTTACCTCGACGTCGTTAAGCTGTCGGCCGATTGCTTGCTATACTTGATCAATGATATCCTCGACTTTTCTAAGATCGAGGCGGGGAAAATGGAGCTCGAAAACATTGCCATCGATGTCCGTGAAATCGTGGGAGAAGCAGCCCAGTTGCTGACCATCCGTGCATCCGAGAAAGGTGTCGATCTTATCTTCCGCGTGGCACCCGAAGTGCCCGCGGTTCTATCAGGGGATCCAGTCCGGTTGCGTCAGATTCTGGTCAATCTCCTTGGAAATGCCGTCAAGTTTACCGATCATGGCGAGGTGTTTGTCGACGTTTGGTTGGAAGAAGAGAAGGAACACAGCGTCAGGTTGCACTGTGCCGTTCATGACACGGGGATCGGCATCTCTCCCGAGCAGCAGAATTGCCTCTTCGAGTCGTTCAGCCAGGTCGACCGTTCCACCACGCGGAGATTCGGCGGCACGGGGCTGGGACTGGCGATTTCGGCACGGCTGGTGGACTTTATGCGAGGGCGAATCTGGGTGGAAAGTGAAGTGGGCAAGGGAAGTACGTTCCACTTTACGGCAGAGTTTCACAAGGTCGGCAGCGAGAAACTCACCGGGCCTCCCCTGCCGCGTGAACTTGAGGCATTGCCTGTCATCATAGTTGACGATCATCCTCGACGCCGGTCTATCTACGAGGAGATAATCAAGCAGTACGGAATGCGGCCTACGACAGTTGTCGACGAGACCACGGCCATGGCGGAAATCAATCGAGCTGCGATGGCCGGCACACCCTACCGTCTGGTGATCCTCGATGCCGGCACACCTGATCGGGATAGTTGGTCATTGATCGACCAAATCCATGAAGATGGAAACCATACCGAGTGTGCAATCCTTCTTATGGCTTCCGCCAGTCAAACATATATTCCGGATCATTATCGCCAATTATCGAGAACACAGTTTCTGACGAAACCGGCCAAGGATTCCGACTTAATCAATTCCATAACGACTGCTCTCGGTCACAAGTGTCAAGAGCAGTCCATTGAACGCGACGTGAGGGGAAGTGTTCGCCCCCTGCGGATACTGTTGGCGGAAGACGAGCCAGTGAATCAAGAGGTTGCAGTCGGATTGCTCGATATGCGCGGGCACCGCGTTGAAGTTGCTGACAACGGCAGAGAGGCATTGGATGCGCTGGAGCGAAATACATTCGACGTGGTGCTAATGGATGTGGAGATGCCGGAAATGGACGGTATGGAAACGACCGCGGCAATCCGGACTAAGGAACAAACCAGTGGCGGCCATATCCCCATCATAGCGATGACGGCTCACGCCGTTAAGGGATTTCAAAAACGCTGCCAGGAGGCTGGCATGGATGATTATCTCACCAAACCATTCAAGCCTGATGAGTTGTTCAAAACTGTCGAAGCTGCTGCTGCAAGTCCCGAAAGGTAAATGGACTAATGATAGACTTTCTGGCTGCGTTTACCTGTCCGTGATAGACTGCTCTATCTTTTCAAGTTGAGTTTCCCGAATCTCGGCCGAAGCTGTGGGATCGAAGTCGATGGGGCGTTTTAGCAGGCGTTGTAGTGCGGATCGGGCAGCGTGGCGGGCGGTTTCCCGGTCGTCGGTAGCTACCGCAAGCCAAATCAAGGGGTCGTCACGCATTTCTTCGGCAATTTCGCTGGGGCTTTGTTCGATCAGGTCGAAAGAGCGAATGATTCGGGAGATGCGGAATCGTTGTTCGGTATCCAGTTTGTCCTTGTCGAGTTTTCCGAGAAAAGACAACACCCGGCGGCCGGCGGCGCGGAGTTCTCTGTCGGCGGCCTCGCGACGAGAATAGCTGCTGTGACCGAGTTGCTCGATAAGTTTTTGCCAGCGAGCGTATTGCGGCGAAGGATTCTCTTCGGCTAACCGCAGCAATTGTTCTTCAACCTGGTCCGCCGTTGCTAGAAGGTTCCAGCCCGGCCGCAGTTTGTATAAGACCGGAAGTAGATATGAGCGGCAATCGTTGCGATGTCCTATGAGCAGTTGCCAGATCGTGGTCGCTTGTATAACGCGTGATTTGGGTTCGCTTGCCAGTGTGAGGGTCATTCGCTCGCCTGGCCTTTGCTGGAATCGCATGACAACGTTTCGATCCGATTTTTCTTGTTTCGAATCAGGCAGATTGTTTACGTCGCCCTTTTTCGTGGTGTTTTTGATGCTTTGGTCGGTGTGTGCGATTTCGATTTCCAGTCGCCCGGCCGTGTCAAGCAAGACTAACATCTTGCCATCGAATAATTTTCCGTTGCTGCGGATACTTTGGCGAAAGGGGCCTTCGTATTTCAGTTCCGTATTGCCGTTCGAACCGTCGGTTATTATCGAAAGTTTTTCGCCGGACGAATTGATCTGGGTGGAACTGCGATGCAAGCATATGCCCGTGATTCTACCGGAGCGGATCTCCGGTTTGATATGCGCGGGAACGTATCTGGAGAGAATGGAATTTTGCGTGTAAGTTCGTGAGCGAATTTGCGCGATGGCGGATGGTGGGAAAAACGCCATGGTTGCCGTTGCAAGGAAGGTCGCCACAATCAGAAGCGTAAATCGCATGATCTTTCAGCGGCCTCACTTATTCAAGTCATCGTCGTTTGTCGCGGTATTTCCAATCGAGGTCGCAACGATGGCTTCGTCCGGTGCCGGTATCTTTTCTTCCTCTGTTTCATCTTGGGGTTGCTCATCCTCGCTTTCCTCGATGTCTGTGCCAAGATTTTCTGCCGGAATATCGTTCGTTGCGAAAAGCTCTTTTGCCTGGGTCTTCATCTTCTTCTTGCGGCGACGATAGTAATAAATGCCGGCTACTATCGCTACCGCGAGAACTACAATACCCGTCAGTGTGTATTCGGCGTTGCGTATCCACCGGACGATCGTTTCACCGAAGTAGAAACTTAGTCCGAAAAAGGTTCCGATTACGGCCGTGGCGCATACCAGATCGATCATGATGAACCGCCGAAACGGCACACGCAATACGCCGGCCGCCAGATAGACGGGCGAACGAATGCCGACAAGAAAGCGAGCGAAGAAAAAGACCTTCCAGTCGTGATCTTGCAAAGTGCGTTCTAGTTGGGCCTCGCGATCGGGATTGACGAAATGAGCCCACCAGGGGTGCTCGCGAACCACGTTGCGGCCGAAGTGGCGTCCGATCCAGTACATCACGCAATCGCCTCCCAACGCTCCGGCCAGGCAGGCAAAAAAAGCCAGCCAGGGATCTAGTTGTCCGTTGGCGCTGAGCAAACCGGCCGCGATCACCGGAACTTCCTCGGGGATGGGCATTCCGGTGCCGGTTAGTACCAGGATCGCAATGATCCCGAGATATGATCCGTGTTCAAAAAAGAATTCCGTCATTCGATCTCTAAGTTTGTAGAAATTGCCGCTTACGCTATTTTACTAGTTTCGGCACAATTCGGGAGGTGCAATCTGTGGAAATATCGTACTTGCGGAGGCTAGATTATGCGAAAGTCTTGCTCGGGTATCCCAAAAGTAACGATTTCAACCCTGCTGCCCCCCCCAAGCGGCAGGGCCATCATCACACCGACATCCATTCGTGTTTCTAGCAACTCGCGAGATCTGTCATGACCGAGAACGAAAACGGCCGTGGAAAGTGCGTCTGCTTCGGCCGCGGTGGGGGCCAATACGGTGGCCGAGAGCACGCCTTGGGCCGGTTGTCCGTTACGTGGATCTAAGATGTGGCTGTATCGGCGTCCTTGATAGCGAAAGAATTGTCGGAACGAGCCCGAGGTGGCCAGGGCACGATTTTTTAGACGAATTTCCGCCAGGCGGTGACCGGATCGCAAGGGATGGGCCACTCCGACTGTCCAGCCGGCGATGAGTGATTCCGTTTCTTCTTCGCTTGTTTTCATGGCGGCTTGGTTTTCCGTGGATGATCCGAGGGCCAAGACGCTGCTTTGGCCGCCGTGGATCATGAAATCTTGGATTCCGGCCGCCTGTAAAACCTCGGCCGCGCGGTCCAAGGCGTAGCCTTTTCCGATTGCTCCCAGATTCAGTCGCATGCCACTGCGGAGAAAATGCACGCTTTGGTCTTCGGCGTCAAGTACGACGTTTTTCATGCCGACTCTTCGCATGGCCTCGGCCAGATCGGCATCTGTGGGGATCGAGCCGGCCCGGCGAGAGAACCCCCAAGCGTCCGAAAGTGAACCGGCAGAAATGTCCAAGGCCCCATCGGTTTGACGGTTCAGGCGAGCGCACAATTCGAGCAGCTCGAATACCTGCTTGTCGACCATTACCGGTCCGTCGGAGGCGAATTGGTTGATTTCCGAGATTTGGCTATCGTCGCGGAAGATGCTCAGCAGTGCTTCCAGCGAGTCGATCATATCGAGCGCTTTGAGGGCCGCGTCCATGCCGTGCGAGTATTGGCCCGCGTTGAGACAGACCTCGAATTCACAGGCCATGGCCTGACGGCAGATTTGCAGCAGATAGCCTTTTTCGTCTTCGTCTTGGAGAGATCGTCCATGAGGAGGTGGGCTTTGGGTGTCTTCAGGCAAAGCCGCACGTGCCGCGTCGGCCATTGCCCGGGCGGCCGATTTGCCACGCAGGAAATCGCGGCGGCTGCTTTTTCGTGTCATGGATTATGTTTCCCTAGCGTATTGGCACAATCACTTTGGCTTGCGGATTTTCGTTTTCGCCGTTGGCTTCGAGCACGGAAATCTGTTTTTTGCCACGACTGATGCGATACTTTTTGCCAGTGAGCGGATTTATCGTATAGCTGATCGGTTTGGCAAGGGCTGCTTCAAGGGCAATTGCCCAGGATTCCGTGTTCGCGCGGTCTTCGGCTTGCATCCGCAGTCCGTGGTTGATATTGGGTAGCAATAACCGGTCGGCTACCAGTGGGTAATTGGGTGAATTGTTTTTTTCGGCAGCCTGGGAGAGAATCTCGTCGGCCAGTTGTGATCGCTTGTAGTACGGTAAATCGCAACTTTCAATGATTTTCCGCATGGCGTCAAGGTAGAACAGTTCGTCTTCATCGGCGATCGACCGGGCAGCTTCGGACAATTCCTCGGGTGAGCCGACATCGGAAAACTCTTCGATCTCCTGCGGCGTAAGCAGACTTACGATTGCACCATCGCGCACGACTTCGTAGCAGTGCATGCCCAAGGCTCGATCGCCGATCCAGGCGTCGGCGTCGCTGGGCCATTCGGCTAAATGTTTGTGTAATATTTCGCGTATGCGGTCCAGGTCCTCGTTTTGGCAACGAGGATGGAGGACTATGGCTTGGAGTACGTCGAGGGCTTCGCCGCGCAGCATACCGGCTTGCAGCCTGGCGGTGGCGTGGCGTTCGTTGCCCAGGTGTTTGGCCCATTGCAGCATGTTTTCGAAGGCATTGATCGCTTCGGGCGGATTGTCGTCGACAAAAAGTGACCTGGCCGCAGAGAAGGCTTCCAGGCGACCGGCCAGCCGCGCGCGATCGATGAATGAAACATCGTTGCCGAACCCGCGAGTATGCTTGATGCCGAAATCGCATTTCGGCCGCTTCAGTGCTCCGCGGGCACTGAGAAGTTTGTCTTGGTGACGTGAGAGGAAACTCATGGCCGAGCGAAGTTGCAGGGCGTTAAATTCGAATCGCCCGCCGGGATAGCGCTTGTCGGCGGCTTCCTGCAGCGATCGCAAGGTTTTTTTCGAAAAAGTGTCGGCCAGACCGATTGCCACGTTTGAGTCGAAGGGGATGCGGGGCCGTTTAGTCGATGTCTTTTCGTCGGGCGGCTCGCCTTTTCCGGAGAGCTCGATACCGTCGAGTTGTTCGGGTGTGCCTTGCTGTTCGATGATCCTGGCGAGTTCGTTTTGCAGTTCTTGCCGCGAGCTCGCCCGCAGGCCAGGAAGCCGGCCGTAGTCCTTGATGCCAAGTTGTTCGGGAAATTCGGCTTCGGGATGTTTCTTATTGCAGGCGGTGGTTGTGCAAATTACAAGGACTAAGATTGCTACCGTGCAGCAGCGGAAGAAAGATGAAAGTGAGCCACGAAGGTGCACAGACGTGGAAACAGGTGGCTTTTGTTGGATAGTGCTTGGGGCTTGGCGACTTTTTATGGTGATTAGAGCCGCGTAACAGCTATAAGTCGATCTTGTTTCTTCGGGCTTCATGATCTTACCTCCGTGCCTCCGTGTCTCGGTGGTAAATATTCTTATTCTTTCCCGTAATCCAGAAAGTCGAGTGGTTCGAAGTCAATCAACTCGGCCAGGCCGGCTTCGACCAACTCGGTGCCGGTTACGTATCTTCCCGGCTTGGACCACTCTTGGATTATTTCGAGCGGGACGCCGAACATTTTGGCCAGTTGGGCATCCATATCGGTCTCCAGCCAGCCGAAGTGTCGAGCCCATTCGGCCGCTTCGGCCAATCCAACACTCTCTTCGCTTTGCCACTTCATGGGATGGAAGAGCAGAACGCTCATGCGCGTGACCAAACGTCGCTTGCAGGCCGCGAACGGCCAGAGCGCGGCCGAGGTGCATTCGCCGGCCACAATTCCCGTGGCCTTCAGACCGCGAAGTGTAATCAGCGAGGTGAGGGCCATGGCGGCGTATGCGCTACCACCGAGTGAGTCGAAGTATAGAACGCACTTGCCTCCGGGCGGGATATCGAGCAATTTCTCGCAGATATCCGGCTCGTTGTCAGTAAGATCGCCCACGATGGCGATTTCGAGGGGGCCGCGTCGCTCTTGCTCTTCTTTTTCCATTTTTAAGTACTGAGTTATCTGTCCTCTAGCAACTCCCATAATGCGAACAGGCCACGCCGAGGCGTGGCCTGAAGAATAACATCGTATATCGAGTTTATATTACTCGACCGTGATGGCTTCGACCGGGCAAACGTCGACGCAAGCACCGCAATCACTGCAAGTGTCTTCGTCTACCTTTGCGACGTCGCCGTCCATTTCAATTGCGTCCAGAGGGCAAGAATCTACACATTCGCCACATCCGGTGCACTTATCTTTGTCTACTGCTGCTGCCATGAGCCTGGTCTCCCTAAGCTGTCCGATAATTAACAAAACGAGTTGCATTCGTCCGTGCGGCCGTAAACAACCCAGAAACAATACGCAAATAATATTCGCGATAATGCGAGCATTTTAGTCTCTCATCATCTGAAGGATTCTACAATCCCTCTGAGATCCGCCAAGGGCAACCATAAAAAAATCCTGTTACCAGCTTCTCTGACTTCTATTGATACGCGTTCTCAGTAATTTACCGTAAAATGGGTAGAATACCCCGGATACACAGCATTATCGCCAGCCGAGTTGGTCAAAACCGCTTACCTTGACACTTGGGTGGACAGGATTTTCTTGTTTCCTATGGTACTTTCGGACGGTTGTTGATCGTTGTTCATTGGACATTGATCATTTCACCGCCGGTTTCCAGTCGGGTATTCCCGTGGTTTTGAGCTGTTTGTTATACAACTCATGGAAGGGTTGCACAGGCGACATTGGGGCGTTTTCGTTGATCATCATCGGTCGGGTCTTTGTCCACCACTTGTCGTAAGCCGCAAGCATTTTCGCGGCTAGTTTTGGATGCTGTTCGATCACGTTTTGTTTTTGGCCCGGGTCGTTGACGATATCGAACAGCGAGTCTTTGCCCACCATGCGGAATCGCTGGTTTCGCACGGCGAAGTTTTTCCACTTATAATTATCGGGATCCTCGCCCGTCTTCCAACGACCTTTGTGCGTGAACAGAAAACGGTCCGGCCATTGTGCCTTGGGATTTTCGATCAGTGGTAGCAGATCGCGGCCTTCAACCTGGCCCTTGGGCAACTCGGCCCCGGCCAGTGAGGCCAGCGTGGGAAAGACATCGATGTGGGCCGCTATGCGATCGACTGCTTGGCCGGCCTTGATGTGCCCTTTCCAGTATACGAAGAATGGCACTCGCACTCCCCCCTCGTCGGCACTGCCTTTAAGCCCCTTCATGCCCGCGTTGTAAGGCATAAGCTCCTTGCCGTCGGCCGTCTTGCCCAGCGGCTTGCCCAAGCGCCCCGAACCGCCCCCCGTCATACCGTTGTCGGACATGAAAATTACCAGCGTGTTGTCCAACAGGTTCCAACTTTCCAGTTTACTCAACAGGCGGCCCATGTTTTCGTCGATATTTTCGATCATGCCATAGAAGCCCGCCTGATTCGGGCCGAAGCCCATCTCGCTGAATCGCTGGGTGTTTTTTCGCGGCGCGATGAAGGGGCCGTGTGGCGCGTTGGTCACCAAATAAACAAAAAACGGCGAGTCGCCGTCCTTCTTCCGTGCGATCCAATCCAAAGCCGCGCTGAAAAACACATCGGTGCAGAAACCGTGTGTTTTCACGAACACGCCGTTGTGACGAATGACGGGATCGTTGTATTTATTATTGGGCGCGTCGGCGCAACTGCATTCGTACACCTGGCCGATGCCGCCGGCGCCGTGGATGAAGGCCTCGTCGAATCCGCGCTTGTGCGGTTGATACGGTTCCTCGTCGCCCAGGTGCCACTTACCGAAGAT
>JAFGTN010000696.1 GCA_016934075.1 Pirellulales bacterium | reverse complement strand
TCATCCGCGCATAGTCGACCAGACGGGCCTCAGCCACGGCCAGGTATGTCTTGTCATCGACACGAATCGTCAAAGGGCGCTCGCATCCCGGCTTGATGCGGCTCAGCGGCACTTCAGCATATACCCCCTGGGCACTATATACGGCCCAGGCTGTATAGTCAGCCGGAAAACGAAACTCGCTTTTCTCGCCGGAAATCTTCACCTCTTGCATGGCGGCTTGCTTGGGGATCGTGTAACAAAAAGCCGCGCCCTCGTTGTAGGCTCGAAACGTAAGCTGCAACTGGCGGTGCGGCGCTGCCGTCTCGCGCAACTCGACCGTAAGCTCTCGATAGTTGTCATTCACGGTGCCGCGCTCACCATAAACGGGCTTCCAGGTAATCGAGCTGGAACGGGCTTGCGAACGAACGATTTCCAATCCACAACCCAGCGGCCCTCCCTCCATGTCTAATCCAAGTTTCGACTCTTTCACGACGATTTTGCCACGATAGCTGATACTATAGACCGCACAGCCATTCGCGCCGTCAAAGTTTTTTACGCGGAAATCTATCACCACGTTGCCGTCCGGCGATTGAACTTTTGCGGCTCGGGCAATCGTCGAACAAGCGACGAACAAACAGACACAAAACGTCCCGGTCTTGAATATGGATTTCATGAGGCTCACCTTCTTAGAAAAAAGGGTTCTTCGTACAATTTAGTTGATGATTTAGTTAGAGGACAGAGGATAGATGACAGAGGACAGATAGATGACAGAGGACAGATAGATGACAGAGGACAGGCTTTTTAGCCCAGCCGCTTGCGGCGGTTTGGGCCTTGCCAAGTACGGGTTCCTCTTCTCTGTTTGGCGTGAATAGAGAAGAGGAACCCGTACTTGGTCGGGAGCATATATGAAGTCGAAATTGCATCGATGTCCGTCGATCCAAAGCCACCGCAAGCGGCTGGGCTAACAAGCTATTCATTCATATGCACCCACTAAATTGTACGAAGAACCGAAAATGGTATTTTCAATAACACGATATTTTACATTCTAAATGCAAAACAATCACCCCCCTACAAGCGACTGTCCGTTGACAGGGCCAAAAAGCTTGTGTTATAAGAAAATCTGGATAATCTCTATTGTTCACAGCTGTAGCCACTACAGATAAGTGAAACGCACTCTGGAACTGATATCAACGAAAAGAACGAAGTTTAGGTCATGAAGTCAAAACTATACATACCCATTATTATAGCAATCTGTTTATTGCTCTCTTCATCGAGCGTCGGGTCATCCACTGTCAATCAGTCCCAGCGGCAAATCCCAGTCGCCTGTGAGGTCGACGTGGTGGTTGTGGGCGGCAGCACCGGCGCGGTATCGGCCGCGGTTACGGCGGCCGAACAGGGCGCTAAGGTATTTTTGGCTGCTCCATATCCTTATCTGGGCGAAGACATGACGGCCACCTTGCAACTCTGGCTCGAGAAAGGCAAATCGCCCAACTCACCACTTGCCAAGGCCATATATAAGGGCGACAAGAAGGCTATGTCGGCAGCCGATAGCCCGCACCCCAACCGCCTGAAATATTCTTACCGAGCCGATCAGCCTTCGGATGCAAAACACAAAGATCGCGACCCACCTTCACTACTCTGCGACGGCCGTTGGCACAATATATTCAAAGATAGCGTGCAGTATAACGACGACGTCAATCTGATTTTCGACCTGGGCCGAAAGCAAAAAATCGCTTCGTTCAGGCTGAAATGCTACGGCAACGTAAGCGGCGATAATGTCTATCGTGTGGGCAAAGTGGATGTATTTATCAGCGACGACGGCAAAAACTGGACCAAGCTATGCAGCACAACTCCCAGTTCGCAACAAATAGCCACCAGTCTGACGGGCACCTCGGCCGACCTGAATACTAAAGCGCGTTATGTAAAACTTTTCGTTCGTAAACACCCTTCGGCAAAACGGATATTGTTGGGCGAAGTCGAAATAATCGGCATCGGCCCAGCTAAAGTAGAAAAAACCAAACAGGCCATTCCGCGTCCCATGCATGTCAAAACGGTGCTCGACAGGGCCCTGTTGGACGCCGGCGCGGACTTTTTATACAACTCTTACGCCACGGACATCGTTCGCGACTCGAACGGCCGCGCTTGCGGCATTGTGATGACTAATCGAGCGGGACGGCAGGCCGTGTTGGCTAAAACGATAATCGACGCCACCGATCGCGCCCGCGTGGCCCGCCTGGCTGGCGCCGAATTTCGGCCTTTCCCAGGCGGTACCCAGATATTGAAGCGAGTGGTCATCGGCGGAGAAGTATGCAAAGCACCATCCATGACGTCGCGCACGATCTCACCGCCGTTTCACGGGATGCATCCCAACCAGGCCCGTACCTCCAGCGGCGAGTTCAAGGTTATCGAATACACTTTGCGACTTCCGGTCGCGGCCGACACCGCGGCCGACTGGGCCGCTGCCGATCAGCAAGCACGTTCGCTCACATATCACCCCGAACAACAGATCACGGCCGATACGTTTTTCCAAGTGCCCCCGGACGCCATGCACGGAAAGATTGCATCGCAAGGAGAATGGCAAGACGTGAAGAGCCTGCCCTTAGAATCATTCCAGCCTCGCGGTCTCGAGCGTCTGTATGTACTGGGCGGCTGTGCCGATATCTCCCGGCGTCAGGCCGTAGCCCTTCTGCGACCCATCGCCTTGATGGAAATGGGTGCGCGTATCGGTCGTGCGGCTGCCGAGGAAGCATCGAAAATCGCGAAACCGATTGGCGCCCATCTGCCGGGTAAGTCGGGCAGAAAACCGGCCATTCTAGGCGATATACGAGAATTCCTCGGCGGCATTCGCCCCGGGCAAAAGTTGCCGACCATCGAGCAGGAAACCACAACTTTGCCCGTCCTGGGCCGTTACGACGTGGTCGTCATCGGTGGAGGCACGGCGGGAGCGCCGGCCGGCATCGGCGCGGCGAGACAGGGAGCAAAAACACTAGTTGTCGAATATCTTTGCGGCCTCGGTGGGGTAGGTACAACCGGGTATATCAGCCGCTATTGCGACGGTAATCGAGTGGGCTTTACGGCCGAGGTCGAAGGGGGGCCCGCATGGATAATCGAACGGCGCATGCAATGGTATCGCGAACAACTCCTAAAAGCCGGCGGTCATATATGGTTCAGTTCGACCGGTTGCGGAGCGCTGGTCGATGGCGACCGGGTTCGAGGCGCGGTGGTAAATACTCCACAAGGCCGCGGCGTAGTGCTGGCCAATGTGGTAATCGACGCCACAGGCAACGCCGACATCGCAGCGGCCGCCGGGGCCCAGTGGCGCTATATGGGCGAGCAGGAATTCATCATGCAAGGCACGGGCCTTCCACCACGCCAACTCGGCGCCTCTTACACCAACACCGACTACACCTATGTAGACGAAACCGACCTGGTCGACGTACGCCGAGCATACATCCAGGCAAAAGAACGCTTCGCTGATGCTTTTGATCTGGGCCAATTGGTCGATACCCGCGAACGACGCAGCATTGTCGGCGAGGCCACATTCACGGTCCCCGACGTCATGGCACAACGAACTTATCCCGACACGATCGTGCAGGCTAGGTCGGCCTACGACACCCACAGCGGCACGATCGACACTTTCATGTTGCTCAAACATCCTTTCCGCACGCCGTTCTGGGCCAACGTGCCCTATCGATCATTGTTGCCGAAAGGACTGAAAGGTATTCTGGTTTCCGGCATCGGTCTCAGCGCCCATCGCGATGCCCAGCCCATCGTGCGCATGCAAGCCGATGTGCAGAACCAGGGTTATGCCGCCGGAGTAGCCGCCGCCATGGCAACCAAGGACAATGTCCCACTCAGAAAAATCAATATCCGTAAACTACAACGGCACCTGGTCGAAAAGGGCAATCTGAAGAAAAGCGTACTCACCGAGGTCGATTCGTTTCCAGTCCCGGAAGACAAGGTGGCCGAAGCGGTGAAGAACACGCACCCGCCTACCCGAGCCGGTGAAATGTCACAAAGCCTGGCGATTGTGCTTGCACATCCGCAAACGGCCTTGCCATATCTTCGCAAAGCACATGCTCAAAGCGAGGGCGAAAAACGATTGTTCTATGCCAAAATACTGGGCATGCTCGGCGACGGCACCGGGCTGGACACGCTATTGGAAACGCTGGAAAAGGCCGATAGCTGGGATCTTACACCCCATTACATGATCAACCAGAAATTCCCCAACTGGCACCTGGTCGGCTGGGGAGTCAGCAATCTCGACAACACGATCATGGCCATTGGACACATCGGCGATCGCCGCGCGGTGCCGGCGCTCGTCAAGAAGGTCAAGATGCTAGGGCCCGATCCGGCTCCTGATCCGGGTGTAACGTATTACAGTCCGCTTGACTATGGGTTCTCGCACTATCGAGCGCTCGCCCAGGCATTTTCCAATCTCCGCGATCCCCGCGCCGCCGAGTCCCTGGCCCGGGTACTTGCCCGAAAAGACATTCGCGGCTATGCTCAATTGGAGTTGGGGAAACTGGTAAGAAATCAGACTAAATCCAGCAAGATCAACCCGTATCGTAACCATGCCCAGCGCGAATTACTACTGGCCAGGGCTTTATACTTGTGCGGCGATCACAATGGTCTGGGAAAAAAGGTCCTGGAAGAATACTCCCGCGATCTCCGCGGACATTTTGCCCGCCATGCCCAAGCGGTATTGAAAACGAAGTAGCCCGGCTTATGAGGCGCCCGAGGGTAAGGGAGGCCGTCACCATGTCAGATTTTCAAGCTGATCCACAAGAGCCGATCCGCATCGGCATTTCCGAATGTCTGCTGGGCCACAAGGTCCGTTTCGACGGCGGCCACAAGCACGATCACTATCTGACCGATACCTTGGGGCAATATTTCCAATGGGTACATGTATGCCCGGAGGTCGAGGTCGGGCTTACCATACCGCGTCCGAATTCACGACTCGAGTCGCACGACGGCGATATCCACATGGTTATGCCGAAAATCGAAAGAGACTTGACCAGGGAGATGCGTGCATTTTGCAAATCGCGAGTGTCCGCCCTGGTCAAAGAAAAACTCTGCGGCTATCTTTTGAAGAAAAATTCCCCCAGTTGCGGCATGGAGCGAGTCAAGGTCTATCAAGGCCAGGGGGCACCGCGTCGAAACGGTCGCGGACTTTATGCCGAAGCTTTGCTGGCTCGATTTCCGAACTTGCCGGTCGAAGAGGAAGGTCGCATGCACGATCCGGGCTTGCGCGACAACTGGGTCACCCGCGTCTTCGCCTACCACCGTCTCCGCATGCTTTGGAAGAAAGGCTGGAGCGTATCCGATCTGGTGCGATTTCACACGGTACACAAATTACTCCTGATGGCTCATTCGCCCAAGGATTATCGCGAATTGGGGCGTATCGTGGCCGGAGCCAAAGGTATGAAACGCTGCGAACTGCAGGCGGGCTATCAAACTCAGTTCATGGCGGCTTTGTCGAAAATGGCAACTCGTGCTAAGAACACCAACGTATTGCAACACATTATGGGATTCTTCAAGAAGGATCTCGACAAGGCCGCCAAGAAGGAATTACTCGTTCACATTCAAGACTACCACCAAGGTCTCGTTCCCCTGGTGGTTCCCCTGACACTGATCGCCCACTATGTGCGAATACTGGAAGTCGATTACCTAAAAGACCAGGTATATTTGAATCCACACCCCAAGGAACTGGCGTTACGCAACAGCGTCTAACGGTGATGGCAAAATCCTTCGATAAAGAACCATTTCCTTCGCTTCGCCTTGTCCGTGCGAACCGAGAATCGCCGGACATCAACGGCAAATTCGTACTCTATTGGATGACCGCGGCTCGGCGAACCACATGGAACTTCGCCCTGGAACGCGCCGTCGCGCTGGCCCAAGAATTTCATAAACCGCTCTTTATCGTAGAGACCCTGAACTCCGAACAACGCTGGTGTAGCGACAGGCACCACGCATTCGTGCTGAGTGGCATGGCCGACAATAAGAAATTTTGTGAAGCACGCGACTTGCGATATTATCCCTTCGTCGAATCGCAGCGTGGTGAAACGATGGAATTGATCGAGGCCCTGGCAGCCCACTCTTGCGCGCTGGTGGCCGACGACTTTCCCGTCAAACCATTCACCCAAGACGCCACACACGTCGCCCAGCGTATCGGCGTGAGCATGGAACGAGTGGACTCTAACGGTCTTCTGCCCATGCGTGCAACCGATCGACCTTTTCCCACGGCATATTCGTTCCGTCGCTTCCTGCAAAAAACACTCCCGGATCACCTGCTCAATCTTCCCAAAGCAAAACCACTGGCTCGAATAAAACTTCCTCGTCTTCGCGGCTTGCCGGCCGAAATCAGACGAAATTGGCCCCCGACCCCATCGAAGCTGCTGTCCGCTGATACATCAGCCTTATCCCGGCTGCCCATCGATCATAACGTCGTCCCGGCTCGCCTGGTCGGGGGACCTTCCGCTGCCGGAAAATTACTGAAGCAATTCTTGAGACGCAAGCTAGCCGCCTACCCGGAGAGTCGAAATCACCCGGACGCCGACGGAACAAGCGGCCTCTCCCCCTACCTGCACTTAGGCCACATCTCGGCACACGAAATATTCGTGGAATTGGCAAAAATGCAGAAATGGTCACCTACTGATTTATCCGAAAAAGCGACCGGCAAGCGGGAAGGCTGGTGGGGTATGTCTCAAGCGTCCGAGACTTTTCTAGACCAGTTGGTCACTTGGCGCGAGCTCGGATTCAACATGTGCTTCAATGCGAAGGATTACGACAAATTCGATTCATTGTCAGATTGGGCAAAAAAAACACTGGCCGAACATGAGTCTGATCGTCGCGAATACATCTACTCTTCGGAAGAATTAGAGCAAGGACGAACGCACGACAGAATTTGGAACGCCGCCCAGACGCAGCTTGTGAGAGAAGGTATGCTGCACAACTACATGCGCATGCTGTGGGGCAAAAAGATCCTGCAGTGGTCGGCCGGTCCGGCCGAAGCGCTTGAGACAATGATCGAACTCAACAACAAGTATGCCCTTGACGGGCAAGATCCCAATTCATATTCGGGCATCTTCTGGATTCTGGGACGTTACGACCGACCCTGGGGGCCGGAACGGCCGATCTTCGGCAAGATCCGCTACATGAGTTCGGATAATACCGCGAGGAAACTGAAATTACATCAATATCTCGACAGTTTCGCTCCCGAGTAATGTATTTTGCCAATTGTTCAGGGATATACAGCACAATGCAAATCACACTGTAGTGACCTGCTGCGTATTGAATTTTGTTTCGGCAATCACGCACATTCCAAGTAAAACGCAGATTTCCGGTTAAATCAGTCTGAAGATCGTTAATTTCCCCTCCGATGGCGGGTGCAAAACAATTGACAGGATCAGAAAATCCGTGTTATAAAGAAATACTGGAAGGTTTTATTTCCAACAACCAAGGAACTGCACAAGCGGTTTAGCAACCGGAGCTAGATGATGCGGCAACTATCGAGTTTATTCAAATTTACGGCCACGGCGTCATTGTGTTTGGCAACATGTGCTTTGGCCGATGCGTCGGTCACTCTAGATCTTGACGACAACGGCGTACCTGGAACCGGCTTGCACAGCTACACCTTGACGGCCACGGGCACTGGCATTACGAGTTTGTCCAGATTCAACATCACCGGTGACGTGCATCAGGTATTCGGCGCGGGGGGCGAACAGAGTGAATGGCTCGGTGTAGGCGGCGGGGCCAGTGTATCTGAAACGACCGACAGTTATGTGATCTTCGGCACCTTACGTCTACCCGACTTGGGTGGCGCAGCTTGGGATTACGAAACATATCCGGAAGGTCCACCCGACAAGGTCACGCTGGAAACCATCACTGGTGGCGGCACGGTCGGCCTAGGCACGCTCAACAATTCCGATGCCGGTCCGGCATTCAACGACATCTACATGAAAGTCGGCCCGCCTTCGACAGTTGAGGAAACGGTTGACTTGATGCAGATCGTAATCCAAGACGGCGAAGGCTTTTCGATCAACCTGAAACTGTTAACCGCATCCGGCCCCAATCCCGAGGATGTGACCGAACACGACAACCTGATCTATACACTGGATGAACTCATGGACGGAGACACCAACGGCGACGGCAACGTGGACGTAGTTGATCTGGGTCAACTTGCCGCGCATTACGGTATGAGTAGTGGAGCCACATGGGCCGATGCGGACTTCAACCACGACGGTGCCGTCGACGTTGTCGATCTAGGTACCCTGGCAGCGCACTACGGTACAACGTCCGCCAGCGCTGTGCCCGAGCCCTCGGCATTGACATTGCTGGTACTCGGCGCACTCACGCTACTTTGGCGCCGACGGAAATAGAGCAGTTTTTCTTTGCTACATCCATTAACCGGCGGGCGTAGAATATTGGACCGGGCCGGGAACGGCTGGACTGCATGTTCCACATGCGGGCTCACATGTATTGCATGGATCGCACGGCACACACGGATTGCAGGGATCAGCGATCACCGTCGGGGCCGGCGGCGGATAGGAAGCGCCGCGGAAAAAACGATCCAGGCAGCGGCAACCCGTTAGGTTAGCCGTCAAAACCAGTATAGCCGTTAAAAAAATCATCCTCTTCATGACTCGATTCTCCCGTCGAGAGCAGTTGTTCCTTGGGACAGTTGTGAACCACACAACTCTACACCATGTTGGATGATGTGCAAATGCAACATGGTGATTTTTTGTAAACTCGCGTTCTTTTTTCGCCGCACGGCATCAAAATAGAAGCTACATTACTTATACTGCCTTTTTACATGTGCCCTTGACTCGCAATTTTGCAAAAGTTCACACAGAAGTTGGTCATTACCGAGGATTCACCAGATGCTTCGTAATCCCGCCGCACTAAACGCAAAAGTTCGCCCCACCCGGATATTCCGAATTCTTGCCGTAGCGGTGCCACTTACCATCCTACTGTTCGCGGTGCCATCCACGCGTGCGAATTCAATTTCCGATGAGGCCGAAGCGAAGCACCAGCGCCCTTCCGGCGCCGCCCAAAGTGTCTGGCTGATTTCCACCCGCAGCTTGCCGACATGCAATCGCAACAGTGTCGTCGAAGCCGCCCTGGAATATTGGCTGATGGAAACGGACGAAGGCGGCTGTCGACGCTGGTTGCCGTCCGACCAAGATGCATTCCTTGCCACGAATATGCCCGGCATTCCCACCTGCTTGCACATACACGGTAATAGAAGCAGCCACTGCGACGCGATATACGAAGGTCTTGGCGTGCTCGACTGTCTGAAAAACCAGGCCGACGGCCGTCCCTTCCGCATGGTAATCTGGTCCTGGCCCTCAGCTCGAATCCAGGGAACAAACCGAAATGACGTTCGCATCAAAGCCGCCAGAAGCGACACACAAGCCTTTTATCTGGCCCGCTTCACACGGCGTCTGAGCCCAAACGCCCGCGTAGGAATGATCGGATACAGTTTCGGCGCCCGGGTGATCACCGGCGCCCTGGAAATGCTAGCCGGCGGTTGCGTAGCCGGATACAGCTTGGAAACGCAAGACGAAACGGCAACCTCAAAAAATCTGCCTCCCATTCGCATCATTTTAATAGCAAGCGCCACCGACCGTTGCTGGTTATTACCAGGCCGCCGAACCGGATCCGCCCTGGAACTGGTCGAATGGGCTCTTATTACCCATAATTGCAACGATCCGGTATTGCGGTGGTATCCGAAAATGTACGGTTTCCGAGGTCCCCAGGCGGCCGGCTACACGGGCCCGGCCCTGACCAGCCGGCAGCATGAAAAAACCGAGATTTTGAACCTGAGTTGTTCGGTTGGCAAGTCGCATGAGTGGCAGCGATATCAACATTCGTCCCGATTATACTGGCGGCTGGGCGAATGCATTTTCGACAACGAGGCCGCAACACCCCAAGACGGGACTACGAAATAGTCGATATTATTTGACCACCCTCAAATCGTAACCTACGCTTGAGTAGACACTGGTCTACACATTTTACTTTTCACTTTTTCGCTGTCTCCGACAGCACACTGCGCAAACCGAAACGGCAAACCGACCGCGAGGTCGGGGCGCAAAGCCGTGGAACTCCATTTCCGTGCCGACCGGATAATTCCTCTCCGGATTTTCGACCGTTCCTAAGAGTCTGCCTGGCTACCGAAGTTTGCAACCTTTTCGAAGGAGGTTGCCATGTCGGTTCGCGCCTGGCCAATTTCATTTCTGACTCTCCGGGGTTCCGACTTCGGGTTCTCTTGCTTGCGATTATGCCGGTCGACGCCGAATATTCCGGTTAAGACGTCATACCGCCGCGCAATGTCCACACTGCTGCCCTCGGTCGATTCGGACACCGATCCATTTGACCTCCCCCCAACTATAACCAACCTTTTGGTATACACGGATCAGCCATCCGTAGAGTCTAGCACAAAAGATAGTTCAGCCCGATTTGAAATATCCGGCCGCTACATGTCTGATTGTTAATCAGATGCTACACCCACGCGGACACACTCATCCTGGAGAGCAACATTGAGAGACAATATACTGCGACAAGCCCGTATTCCCCGTAAAAACCAATCGCGTCGTGGCGCAACACTAGTGCTCTTCGCATTTTTCCTCATCGTGATCCTAGCCATGGTGGCTTTTGCGGTCGATTTGGGGCACGTGATGCTGGTGCGCACACAATTGCAGGTGGCGGCCGATGCCGCTGCCATGGCGGCGGCCAAGGAAATGAGCGAATCGCCGGAGGCAGTTATCGACAAGGCCCTGCAGTTCGGAAAATATCATACGGCCGCGGGCAAGTCCGTGGAGATCAATCCAAGCGACGTCGAACTCGGTGTTTGGGATTCAGAAACCAGAAGATTCACTCCCACCAAGGAAATGGGCAACGCCATCCGCGTAACAACCCGCCGAAACGAACAAACCGGCGGGGAAGTGCCGCTGTTCTTTGCCAAAATCTTAAACCTTAAATCTTTTGAGATGAAAGCCTCGGCCGTCGCCATGGCCACGCCTCGCGATATCGCCTTTGTGGTGGACCTTTCGGGATCGATGAACGACGACACCGAAACCTGCTGGGCTACCAGCATCATCAACAGCACCTTCGCGCCCCAAGGATATGCAAGCGTGGGAAGCGGATTGGGAGAGAAGGTCTTCCAGGATTTCGACTACGGTTCCTTTCCGGGCACGGTGGAATACATCGGATCGAGACTAGGCGCCCCGGAAAATTCGTCCGCATATGCCAAACTCACCCAGGATAACGGACTGCTATCTTCAAACAATATACCCGAAAAATATCGCATTTTAAAAAGCGACGGAAAACTGACGAAAAAACAGAAAGCATATTCAGCCATAATAGACTTTCAATTGGCCGTGATAATGCCCAATGCAAAGCCTGCACCCGACAGTTCGTCGAATTATGCTTACTGGGAAGAATACCTCGACTATATTATCCAGCCGAATAAAAGCGATCCGCCCAATCAATCCAAAAACCGTATTACCGGCTTCAACAATCCCAACCTCACCGCGTATCCCAGCGCCAAATCAAGCACGGTCAAAGCCTTTCGCAACATGGTAGGCTACCTTACATACGTGCAGTTTATGATGGACTTCGGGCGCGACATACAACCGGACGGCATCCAGTATGTGGCGCTTTCGACAAAAAGTCCCTACTGCCCTTGGAATACCGAATCCACGGCGGGCGGAGAATTCAGCTTCCCGCCGCGGTCGCAGCCCGTGCACGCTTGCCGCCGAGCACTGATCGCCGCCATGCAAGTCGTCAAGGAACGCAACGAACCCGTCGGTGACGATACTCAAAAAGACTGGGTATCCGTGATCAGCTTCGATCGCCTCAGCAACGGGGGACCGATCGTCAAACAGTCTCTTACGGCCGATTATGAAGAAGCCATGGAAACCTGCACCCGCCTGCAGGCCTGCGGCGATATTAGCGCTTCGACGGCAACCGACGCGGGCATGAAGGTAGCCCGCGAACATATTCGTTCCAAGGACGACGGCGGGGAAGGGCGCAGGAACACAAACAAAATCGTCGTGCTCTTAACCGACGGCGCCCCCAACCTGACGAACAGTAGTACCGACGAAGTGGCCGATTATATCAAGAATAGCAATAGCTCGGATTTCTATCCCGGCAATAAGCTAACGCACAACGGACCGCTCACCGAGGCCGGGGGAATGAATGACGAAAACTGGAAGGTATACCCCGTCGGCATTGGACTCGGAACCAACTACGACTTCATGGACCGCATGGCCCGTATCGGCGGCAGTTCGAACAAAGACGGCCAAAGCCCGCGCGGCAGCGGCAATCCGGCCGAATACGAAAAACGCCTGGCCGATATCTTCCGCGAAATCATCACCAATCCCGAAGTGCGCCTGGTGCAATAACAAATGAAAAAACTTCTCATCTGTGGACTTTTATCTTCGATGACCATGGCGGCAAACGCGCAAGCGGAGAATATCTTGCGTTGGGAAATAGCACCCGTGGCAACTATCGCCGGTGATGAATCCTTATGCAAAATCATCGGCACGTCGACCGACGATACGAATGCCGTTGAATCCGGAACCATAACACTTCCGGTCTTGAACGATAATCTGGAAAATCAGGATATAATCCCGTTCGTGCATATTCCGACACCCTCCGTCAAAGAGTTGTGTCAATCAAAAAAAGCAAACTTCCTCTTACCGTCCGACGAAATGACGACAGCAAACGAGTGCGACTCGTACAATGACAACAGCTTGTCTATCGACGACCTCTTTGGTATCGCACCCTCGGATCAGGTGATGACGCTTAACTTCGCACCGTACTACGAGTAGCTTGCCCGTACCGCCCAATGAAGATGTGTTTCCATTTCTAAAACACGTTCTATGGTGCGACTCGTATTCAAACGACCCTCCGAAGATCTCGCCATCAACAGAAGAAGATTCCCGTTTACCCCCACTTTATGGTTGCTAGAGCCCGTTGACAAAAGGGGGCGGTTGTGCTAGTCTAGCGACGGATTTGGATCGTAATCCGTTGCGATATACTTCAAGGGAAACGAGTAGCGACCATGAAAAAGACCTTGATGTGTGGACTGTTATGTGTTCTGGTTTTAGCGGCTGCCACCAATGCCGCCATCACCATCGACGGCGTGATTACCGACGGCGAATGGAACGATTACATCGCCACCGAGACTCCGGACGACAATGGCGGCGGTGAGCCTTATTGTGAAATGACCCGATGGGGCGCTAAGGTCGAGGGCGACTATCTGTATTGGTTCTGCGAACTCGATTCGAGCCAGCCGTTCACCAGCTTTCAGGGAATGGCTGGTACGAAGGAGAAGAAGATCTTTACCGGTTTATGGATCGATGTGGATGCCGACGGAGGAGGACAGCCCGGCGACTACGGTACGTGGCTAACCGATGGCGGCAGCATGAATTGTGCCGATCACGAGAAAAAAGAGTGGGGAACCGAATTGG
>JAFGTN010000695.1 GCA_016934075.1 Pirellulales bacterium | reverse complement strand
TATCTCGAAATGTCATCGGAGCGAAGCGTCGACGAACGATCGCTGGAGGCAACAGTGAGGAAATGGATATCGCGCAGGCTGGCCGTCGAATTGGACGGCCGAGTCCACGCCCTGGCCATATGGGGAACGGAGGAAACGACCGTTTAGGAGTGACCGATCATAATTTGTGGTGCAGGCTTCCAACCTGTCCTGTGCAGCCAGGATAGCTGCACCACAAACTGGAAGAGCCGTAAAACTATCTGCTGTTGCGATTCTCCTCTTTGAAGAACCTGCTGCTCATAGCCCACAATCATACTTTTATCGGATCTGGCAATCCGGCAGGCTCTTTTTCAGCCGTTCCATGCCCCGTTCACTGATACCGGTTTGATTGACCGTGAGCTTTTTTAGTGAATTCAGTTTGGCGAGCATATCGACTGAGGCATCGGTTATGGCGGTTTCGCCGAGGTCGAGTTGCTCGAGGTTGGTCATTTTCGCAAGATGAGCCACTTCGGCGTCGGTGATGCGCGATTGGGCCATTTTGAGCGAGATGAGCTTCTCGGGGTGCGGCAGCAGCGCCAATGCGGTGCCTTTGGCGGGTAAATCACGAAGGGTAAGTTGCTTGAGTTCTTTGTGATCGGCTAAAACCTTGAGGCCGGTGTCGGTCAGGTTAGGGCACTGATACAAGGTCAGGCTTTTTAGCGGCAGCTTTCCAAGTTGAGCCACGCCGGCATCGGTCACGGGGCTGGTCTCGATGGAGAGGGCTGTGATATTTCGCATGTCTGCAATGAGTTGAAGCGATTTATCGTCGAGGGCAGCGCCGCCGACTTTGAGCGTGCGGAGCGTTTTTTTGGACGCCATTTTTTCGATACTTTTTCGGGTTACCCCGGCGCAGTTGCGGATGTCCAACTCGACAAGCGACGGCAACGTCAAGAGCGAGTCGACTCCATCGTCGGTGATGTTTGCGCCGACCAGGCGGACTGCACGGAGGCTGGGCATGGTGGCCAGCGTTTTCATGGACTTGTCGCTGACCAATGGTGACAGGCGGAGGTCGATTATCTTCAGCTTCTTGAGAGCGACGAATTGCGGGACTCCCTTATCACCGACGAGTGTATTGCGAAGGGCCAGCATGGTGAGGTTTTGCAGTTTGGCTATCTTCGGTGCAAGGGCGTCGGTAATACCGGGACCTTCGAGTGTCAGCGACGCGATCTTGGGGAAAATGAGGATCTCCTGCATCTGCTCGTCGTCTACCCAAGAGCGGTTGGCGGCCGTATCGAGCAATACGACATTGCCGTTAGCGTCACGCTGTACCCGGATGCTCAGCGAGTCGACCATTTCGTTGGCCATCTTGATTTGTTCGGGCGTGTGGTTTTGTGCTGTTGCCGTGGTGGAGGTGAGACTAGCAACGAGACAGAGGACGATGGAGATTTTTTTCATTCTGGTGGTATGAAGATTAAGGTGAATGGCGCTGACATTTTGCTTTATGTTCCCCATACTAACCCGGAGAGCGGCTTTTAGACCTTGGGTAACTCGTATCCTTTACGGCGCGGATATGGGTAGTCTTGCCACTTGTTGGCGGCGTCGTTGCCGACGAACTGCCACTTGGCCGGATCCCATTTGAGCGACTTGCCGGCCAGTTCTTCGGCGTGCAAGTATGCGACGTTGCCCAAGTGGCAAACGGCGATGGTGCGGGCACCGACTTCGACGGGACAGCACGGCTGCTTGCGGCTGCGGATGCAATTGACCCAATCCTGGCGGTGGCCCGTATGGCTGTCTGAGGGTGACTTGTAGAGATGGACCTCGTCTTTGGCGATGGGTTTTTTGATAATATCCGCGGGATCACTTTCGAGTTTTCCGCGGTTGACGTTGATTTTCCCCTTGGTGCCGATAAATTCGACGCCGAAGGTTCCTCCATGGATGACTTCGGTACCATTTTTATATACGAACTTAACACCGCGTTTGAGCTTGGCTGTTTTAGGCGGAACGATTTCGACCGGGCCGGACTTATCCATGCCTAGGCCCCATTGGGCTATATCGAAGTGGTGGGCACCCCAGTCGGTCATGCCGCCGCCGCCGTATTCGCAGAAGTTTCGCCATGAGGGATAGGTTTTACAGATACCTCGGGGGCTGAGGACCGAACTGTAGGGACGCAGGGGGGCGGGACCGAGCCAACGTTCCCATTCGAGGCCTGGTTCGAGTTTTTCTTCGGGCAGGTTGCAGGGTATTGGTGGCGGGCCTACATTCACGAGCACTTGTTTGATGTCGCCGATCCGGCCGTTACGAACCAATTCGCATGCATAGCGGAAGTTACTGCTGGCGCGTTGCTGGGAGCCGGTCTGGAAGATGATGTTCGAGGCGCCAACCACATCCATTAAGACCTTGGCTTCCATGAGGTTGTTGGTGAGCGGTTTCTCGCAGTATATGTCCTTGCCGGCCTTGCATGCTTCGAGAACGACGATGGCGTGCCAATGATCGGGCGTGGCGCAGACGATGGCGTCGATATCCTTGCGGGCGAGGACTTCTTTGTAGTCGATGTATGCGGCGCAGTCTTTGTTGCCGTAGGCCCCGTCGACTCGTTCCTTACCATTATTGCGGCGAGTTGTGTCTACGTCGCATACGGCGGTAACCTTGACCTCCGGCATGCGAACGAGGTGCGGAAGGTGCGAGCCGTTCATCATCATGCCGATGCCGATGAGGCCTACGTTGATCTTGCCATTGGCCGCGGGCTTTTTGTCGTCGCCCAAAACGCTGCGGGGGATGACCATGGGAGCCGCCAAGGCGGTGGCCGCGGAGCCGATGAAACTACGTCTTGACAATAGAGAACGGTTGGTGCTCATTTGCTTTTCCTTGTTGATCTGTGGATACGCCGAGAAAGGATGCTCGTTTAATGACGGTAACCGTCGGGACAAAGCATGGTTAAACGGCTGGCAACGTGGTGAGTGGGGAATGGGTGTGTGGGAAATCGGGAGTGAAATGAGTGGGGTATCCGACTTTCACTATCGTTTATCGGGCCGCTGATGTCAATATAGGAGAATGAGACTCGAGTTACTCCACACGAATACTTACGGCTCGGTTTGGATTTCGTGTTTGGGGGCAATTGATATACCGCGAGGTTAGTTCTATACTGAGGGGTTCTGGACTGATTTCCGGAGTCGGGTATAGGTCCATAAACATAGTCCTACCCTAAAACACGAGAGATTAAATAATGAATCTGATTGACGCGAAGTATAAGGCTTTCGCACTGGTTAAGGAGATGCTGGAAACACCGGAGATTATGCGGAAATTCGATTTCGCACAGGCAAGGGAAACGGCGGCGGTAATTCAATCGACGCGTCGCCTGTTTCTGACGGGCGAGGGTTCGAGCCGGATCTTTCCGGCAAAAAATATGATGAGAGCGGCACTGGAGATGGGCGTACCGCTGTCGATTGCCACGGAAGGTTCGCGACAGGCACACGAATACAATCTCAAGGACTACGCGGTTTTTGGCGCCTCCAACAGCGGTCAAACCAAAGAGGTCATCTCGTTGTTCACAAAGCTGGCCGGCGAGGGCAACGAGAAACGGTTCGGATTGACGGCCAACGAGAACACACGGTTGGAGGCGATTTCGAACAAGTGCTACACGCTCACCTGCGGCAAGGAAAACGCCGTGGCGGCGACCAAGAGCGTTGTCGAGCAGGCCATGTTCTACAGCTCGCTGTTGATACCGACCAGCGCTTGCGGATGCGGTTGCGTAGACACTTGCCCCTTGACGGCCAATCAGCAGCAGGCCGCGGACAAGGCTAAAGAGATTTTAGAGACCGAATTGGACGCCGATCTGGTTAAGACTATAGTGGATGCACCGGTGATTTATTTTGCCGGCCGCAACGACGGCGTAGCCGAGGAACTTACGCTGAAAACCAACGAAATCACGCGGAAGAAGAGCGACTACCTCGAAGGTACCTACGCGGTACACGGTATCGAAGAGGTCATGAACGGCGACGAAGTAGTTATCGTTATCGATCCTTTCGCCGAGGAGATCGAAAAATTCAAAGAGGTGCTGGTAAACGGCGTGGGTATGAAACTGATCGCCATTGCCGGCAAGGACACGATCTTCCCAACCATTAAAATTCCCAAGGTGGAAGGTTTCGATACGATCTTGCAACTGCTGGCCGGATGGAACGTATTGGTCCATGTGGGCGTGGCCGCCGGAATCGATCTCGACAAGCCGGAGCGGGCACGGAAAATCGGTAACGAATTTGTGGGGTAAGTCACGTTGGGTGGCACTGGCTGCTTGTCAGCCAGTGTAGGATTGAACGTTCGGCACCACTGTCTGACAAGCAGCCGGTGCCACCCGAGCAATAGAGAAAAGGTGTTGAAGAACATGGCACAAAAAATCAAGTACTCGCGGCGCGTGGAAGACAAAGTGATCTCGTCGACTGATATCGGCGAGATTTTTCCGCAATGGAAAGGCGAGAAAGAATGTTGGATGTTCGTCTCGGCCCACGACGACGACATCATCTGCGGTGGGGGGTTGACATTTCTGGCGGGTTTGGCAGAAGGTGTCCAGATGCACGCCGTGATTACAACCGACGGGCGGATGGGCTATTGCCGGCCACAGCAGAAGCGCACTATTTCGAAGATTCGTGAGAATGAATGTCGCGGTTCATTCAAGGCTCTTGGGCTTACTAACGAGCGGCTGCATTTCTTGAAGTTCCCCGATTGCAACCTGAACTCATATCGCGGCCGGCATTTTACGACGATCGGCGATCCCACGGAAATGGACGGGGCCAGCGGGCTGCAAAACGCTTATTCGCACGTATTGCGCGAGGTTCGGCCCACGCGGGTATTCTTGCCGACTATCAGCGATCTGCACCCCGACCACCGCATCGTCAACGTGGAAATGCTAATTAGCCTGTTTCACGCCCAGGGCAAGATCTGGCCGGAGTTGGGTAAGCCCATCGAAGACGTACCTCTGGTGTATGAATACGCGACATATTGCGACTTCCCCGAAGCACCCACGTTGCGAATCGAAGCCACCGAGGAGATGCTTGAACGGAAGCTCAAAGGCATTACCGCCTATAAGAGCCAGAAGCAGATCGATGTGCTCATCGACGTCCAACGCGAGGCGGGAACGGTGGAGTATATTCGCGAAATCGAGTTCAAGTTTCTTACGCCGAAGAAGTACGAGGATTTGTTTGGGGAATGACACAGTACTTCAGACAGGAGTTTTTTTACAGATGGAAACCTGTATTACGGTGAAAATCTCATCCCTCATATCTAACATATCAGACCCTTCGTTATCTTCGTTACCTTCTGTAAACCTTTTCTCTTGTGTTCAAAAACTGTTGTTATTAAAAATGGTGAATAAGTTAAACCTTGATCGGATTTGTTACTTGGGCGATGATTGTCTGGACGGAGCGGCCATTTATCTGGCCGGGATCATGACGCATTTCGGGATTCCCTTTGACCATGTGGCCGGCACTGATAAACCCGGTGACGATTTCTGTTCGCGGCGGTACGGGCTCTACGTGCTAAGCGATTATCCCAGGCATCGGTTCGAGCCTAGCCAGATGGAACACATCGTCGAGTGTGTGCGGCAGGGTTCCGGGCTGGCGATGTTCGGCGGTTGGGAGAGCTACCACGGTCTGCAGGGCGAATACCACCGTTCGCCACTGGTCGACGTTCTGCCGGTGGAAATGAGCGATAAAGACGATCGACGGAATTACGCACAGCCTTGTCTGATTATGAAAACGGCCGATCATCCAATTCTGGAGGGCATTCCCTGGGAAACGCCACCGGGGATCGGAGGGTTTAATGCATTTCGGCCGAAGGTGGAAGCACAAACGCTACTGAAGTCAGTGCGATTTTCAGTGAATGTTTCCCAAGATAATTATTCCTTCGTGCCGGAAGACGAAGCACCGCTACTGGTGGTGGGCGGTTACGGCGAAGGGCGTGTGACGGCCCTGGCCACCGACGTCGCGCCGCACTGGGTGGGCGGTTTTGTTGATTGGGGCAACGACCGCGTGAAGGAAGATGTCGGCGAGGGATTTATCGACGTGGGCAATTGGTACGCAAGGTTTTTCCGTCAGTTACTGGTGTGGACGGGGCAGCTATAGAGTAAAGAGGACAGGAATGTCGAATGTGGAAGCCAGAATGAAGAAAGAATGAGGAATATCGAAATCCGAATGAGAAAAACCTTCGACATTCCCTTGCCTTGATTATTAGCCAATCATTTAGACCTACATATATTCATAAGGATCAAAACATGCTAAAGGGTAACGCGATTATCGGTCAAAGCGGCGGCCCGACTACTGTCATAAACGCCAGTCTGGCGGGAATCATTCAAAATTGCCTTCAGGCCGAGGTCATTGAGAACGTATATGGGATGAGATACGGCATCGAAGGATTCATGAAAGGCGACGTTATCGATCTGGGCGCTGAGGATGCAGCAGTGATTGAAGGGCTAAGATCCACCCCCAGTTCTGCGCTGGGAAGCTGCAGGCACAAGGTTCAGGACGAGGATTTTCCCAAAATCCTCGATATGCTGAAAAAATTCAACATCCGCTATTACTTCCTCATCGGCGGAAATGATACGATGGACACGATCTGTCGCGTGGAGGCCTATTGCAAACAGCAGGGCTACGAGCTGATCGGCGTGGGCGTACCCAAAACGGTGGATAACGACCTGTTCGGCACCGACCATACGCCCGGCTTTGGAAGCGCGGGGCGATACGTAGCCATATCCGTGAAGCAGGCCGGCATGCTCGCCCGCGACATGAAGCATGTCGACCAATACGTGATTTTCCAGACCGTGGGTCGCTCGGCCGGTTGGTTGCCGGCGGCCGCCGCCATGGCCAAAACGGCCGAAGACGACGCGCCGCATATTATTCTCCTGCCCGAGCGGGCGTTTGATGAAGAGAAGTTCCTTGCCGCGGTGAAAACAACTTACGACAAATACGGCTGGTGCAGCGTGGTTTGCGGCGAAGGCGTTTGTTATGCCGACGGGCGACCGATCAGCGCATCGACCACGGCCGACAAATTCTCGAACGTCGAATTCGGCGCCATGGGTGGTACCAGCGCGGCGATGATCCTGCACCAGATGATCGGCAACAAGTTCGGCTGGCGGGGCGAGTTCCAAGTTACCGAGTCGCTGCAGATGTGTGCCGCCGACCGCGCCTGCCCGATGGATCTGGAAGAGGCGTATGCCTGCGGGCGAAGGGCGGTCGAGTTGGCCGTCGAAGGCACGAGCGGCGTGATGGTAAGCATTGTTCGTGAATCTTCCCAGCCATACAAATGGTCGCTCTCGACGGCCCCGTTGTCGGAAGTTGCGATTGGCGAGAAACCGATGCCGGATGAGTTCATCGACGACGAGAATCTTTTTGTTACACAGGCTTGTTTGGATTATTTGCAGCCTTTGATCGGCGAATTGCCGGAATTTGTACGATTTAAGGGGATTGCAGTCGAATAGGACTGTTTAACAGCCATGTTGGCCGAAATCCACCGGATAAATTGCGTTATAGCTGTATAATAAAGAGGACTGAATGAGCTGTTTTACCCGATCTAGGGGTATGCTATACAGGACTATGGAGCTATTAAGCCATTGAACTGCACTGGCTTTGTGTCCGTTGGCGGCTAGAATGGTCGGAATTGTCTTTGCCAGATAACCTCGGTTTTGGAGGTGCACAACAGGTGGCCAATACACCGGAAGAAAACGTGGGCGAAAATGTCGAAGAATCGATCTCGTTGAAGGATCCGTATTGGGCCGCCTTTTTGGCCTGGCTGATACCGGGACTGGGTCACCTTTACCAGGGTCGCACGGCCAAGGCGGTGCTGTATTTTGTTTGCATCATGAGCACGTTCAGCTACGGGCTGTATTTGGGTAGCGACAGCGAGTACGGTTGGGGGCGTGTGGTTTACGCTTCATGGCGTCCGGGCGACAAGCGTTTATATTTTCTTTCTCAAATCGGGGTGGGTCTTCCGGCTATGCCGGCACTGGTGCAGGCTATCGGCGCGCGTAACGGCAAGGCACCATTTGGAGAATTCATGGCCCCGCCTCGTATTCAGCGAAGTGAAGACGATCTTGGAGGGCGGCCGTCGGTGCACCAATTGCACCGTCGCATGGCTCGCTATTTTGAGTTGGGCACGATTTATACGACGGTAGCCGGCCTATTGAACATACTTGCAATTTTCGACGCCTTGGCCGGACCGATTGTCGTTCCCGGCAAGGAGGAGGAAGAAGAATCTGACAAGGGGGAAGGGACTAAGGACGAGAGCGGGGCGAATCAATGATGAACTCTCAATTGCTATCCGCTTTGGAAACAGTCGACCTTTGGTATGCCTTGCCTTTGATCGTAGCGGTTAGTCTTGTATATTCGGCCACGCGTCATGAGGAAACCGGAGCGATAATGATCCAATCGTTGCGGACGGGCATTTGGATCATATGCTTTATGACCGTTATCTTTTTAATTCTGATGGTAATTGCCTGGTTGTTATGATTGTGTAGTCGTCCGGCTACGACAAATCGCGAAAAGTGAAGCAGAATATTATAATTGCAAAGATGGCTGCAGGAGAAATGGCGTGATCGGCCCAAGTTTTTTAGTATGCGAGCCCCTTATTTGCGCCGCCTGGGTGTCCGACCTGTGGTATGCCTCATGGTTGATAGTGGTCGTAAGCCTGGTCTGGTCGGCGACCAGATTCGAACCGATGCCGAGGATATTCCGCTATTCATTGCGATGCGCAGTAAAAATGGTAATCGTGTTGTTGGCGGCGTTGATCGTTCTGCTATTGATGGATTGGATGACATAGGGAGTATGGATGTTTAACAACGATCAATATCCAACGCTCATGTCTCATATCTCATACCTCAAACCTCTAAAGCACAAATGAGAATAGTTGTACTAGGAGCCGGTACTGTCGGAACATCGATTGCCGGAATGCTTTGCGAAGAGGGTCACAGTGTGACCGTGGTGGATCACAATCCGGCGAAAACCCGCAACGTGAACGACCGGCTGGACGTGCGGGTAGTAACCGGCTCGGCCGCCCAGTCGAGCGTATTGTTTCAGAGCGGCGTATTGGGGGCCGACTTGTGTCTGGCCGTTACCGGTAGCGACGAGGTCAACCTGATCGGCGCCAGTATGGCCAAGGCCATGGGCTCGCACCGCACGGTGGCGCGAGTTTACGCGCCTGTTTTCCGCGACCTGAGCACGTTCGACTATCAGGACCACTTCAATATCGACAGGCTGATGAGTATGGAGCATCTATCGGCCATGGAACTTTCGCGTGCCATCCGCCACCCGGGCGCCAGTGCCGTGGAGATCTTCGCTCGCGGCGAGTTGGAGATGCAGGAGGTGAGCGTTTCGGTAAAGGCCAAGGCGGTTGGCACGCTGCTGAAGGATCTTGAACTTCCCTCCGCCGTGCGCGTGGGATCGATCGGCCGCGAAGGACACATGAAAATCGCCGGCGCCAACGACAAGATCGAAGCCGGCGACCAGATAACGCTGATCGGAACGAGTGAAGATATCGACAGTATCCGTTCTATCTTCCAGCGCGAGCAACCTCCCAAGCAAGGCGTGGTAATCGCCGGCGGCGGCGAGACTGGCTATCACCTGGCGCGGGTCTTGGAAGGCCGCCGCTTCGCCGTCTTGCTGATGGACACCGATCGCGAACGTTGCGAATACCTGGCGTCGCATCTGAAACATACGACCGTCGTCAATGCCGACGCGCAGCGACGCACCAATCTCGAAGAAGAACGGGCGGGTAGCGCCGATGTTTTTGTGGCGTGCACGGGTGATGACGAAGACAACATCATGGCCTGTGTAGAAGCCCGTGAACTGGGCGCAAAACGGATCATGTCGATTGTGAACCGTCCCGACTACGCCAATGTGGTCGCCAAGCTGGGAATTGACCATACGGTCAGTCCGCGCGAGGTGGTGGCCAAGCAGATCAAGGGCCTTTTGAATACAGGTGCTATAATTTCGAGGATGCCGTTGGTGCAGAGCGGCGAGGTCGAGGTGCAGGAGATAGAGGTTCTCGACGGCGCCGCGGCCACCAACCACGTGTTGGCCAAATTGGACTTGGCGCCGCAGTGCCTGGTGGCGGCCTTGATCCGCGAGGGTTTTGTGCATGTGCCGGGCGCCGACGATAAGCTATGTGCGGGCGATACGGTGGTGGCACTGGTCAACCGCGCGGCATTTGAACGGGTGGAAGAGATGTTTTCGGTTGGTGGGTGATCTGGAAACAAGAACCGCTTCGAACAACACAGCCAAATGAACAAATCGCTTCTTTGCCGGCTTTTGAGCATTGTTGCCATCCTCATCGGCGCTTCGATGACATTCAGCCTGCCGTGGGCTTTGCCGGTGTTCGGTGGCGATTGGAAACACGAGCAATCGGGCTTTTGGGGTCTGATTGCGGCGATGTTTGTCTGTTTCGGAGTGGGTATCGTCCTGCGGCAACTAGGTCGCAACGGTCACGGACAATTGTTCCAGAAAGAAGCCATGGCCGTGGTCGGCTTGAGTTGGGTTCTGGCTACCGTGCTGGGCGCCTTACCATACACATTCAGCGGAACGCATCGCACGCCCACGGATCGTATGACTTATGTGGACGCCATGTTTGAGGCCCAATCGGGATTCAGCACCACGGGGGCGACCGTGTTGACCGAACTGCAAGATCCGAAGTTGGTGCCGCGATGCATAATGTTCTGGCGAAGTTCGACGCACTTTTTGGGCGGACTTGGCATCATCGTGCTGTTTGTGGCCATCCTGGGACAAGGCTCGGCCGGCAAAGCATTGATGAAGGCCGAAATGCCGGGGCCCAGCCAATCGTCGGCCCAGGCGCGCATGCAACACACGGCCTGGGTGTTGTTTCTGGTCTATGTGGGGCTCAATACACTGCTGACCGTGCTTCTCATGCTGGAGAACCTCTCGCTCTTCGACGCCTTGTGCCACGCCTTCGGAACCATGGCCACCGGCGGATTCAGCACCTACAACGCCAGCATTGGATACTTCGAAACCAGGCCCGACTTGTATAACGCCTCGCTGATCGACTATACCATCACATTCTTCATGTTCCTGGCCGGCACGAATTTCATGCTGATTTACGCGTTGGTGATATTCCAGCCCCAGCGGATACTGGCGGATATCGAATGGCGGGTGTACGTGAGTATTATTTTACTGGTCACGGTGCTGGTTGTGGCGGTCGGACTGTACAATCACGACTTCGAGAACAGCGGTATGATATCGCCCGATCCTGCGGCGGTTGCGGCGGCTGATGGTACGGTGATTGACGAGGATGCTTCAAAGCAAACGGTTGCCAAAGGATTACGCTATGGCATGTTTCAAGTCGTCTCGATCATGACAACCACGGGATTTTGTACCGACAACTTCGACATCTGGAACAGTTTCGGCAAAGGTGTGATGCTGGTATTGATGTTTATCGGAGGCTGCGCCGGTAGCACGGGCGGTGGGCTGAAGGTGATCCGGCACATACTGTTCGTAAAAATCCTCGGTCTGGAAGCCGAACAGTCGTTCCACCCCAGCGTGGTCCGACCTTTACGGCTGGGCGGCTCACCGGTCGAGGACCAGGCGCTAAGGAAGAACATACTGGTTTATTTCGGGTTGATATTCTTGATTTTCACGACCGGTTGGCTATTTACGATCTCATTGGAACCGGATTCGACCTGGACCGACAACGGGCACATGGCCGAACATAAACTCATAGACGCGGCAAGCTGCGTGGCCGCTACGCTCAACAACATCGGCCCGGGATACGGCGTGGTGGGGGCAACCAAGAACTACACGCACTTTCAATGGTACTCGAAAATGCTTTTCATCTGGCTGATGATGATAGGGCGTTTGGAAATTTACGTGATTGTGGTGCTGTTCGTGCCGTCGTTTTGGCGGTCGCAATGAGGTATTGGCCCCTATTCGAATGCATTAAGAACACCAAAGCGAATAAAGTAGTGCGTTGCGTAGCGTAATTCGCAAAGCAACGGGTTCCTTGAATACCCGCGGATTTGTTTTTTTCCACTGAACCGGGATGTCCAGGGTGTCCTCGCAAATAGGTTCCGAACGTGCGATTATATCTCCCTTGGAGTCAAGAGCTTCGACAATAATTTTACCGAAAGCGGCTTTTGCGTTGAGATGCAGGTTTTTTCCATTGAGTTTGAGAGGTCGCGTGGTGAGTTGGCCACCATCGAAGGAAGCACCCAGTGAAACGAAGCGATCGCGCCGAACTGTGGCCAGCCCGATGGCGCCGCCGGGCTCTCCCTTGTCATCGCCCTGATAAGGGCTGTGCCGATATGTGCGTCCGCCGTAGTAGAAACGCAGAGTGTCGTCCACCATTATCGGTGGATTATTGGCCAGGGATTGGTTGAAACGGTCCCAGCTTCCCACCGCTCCGACGGGCAGGAAAGGTTGCCGGTCGCCCACGCGCTGGAACTTCACGCCGTCGCGACTGACCGCCAATTGGACGTCCAGGTAGCAAGTGTCTTCCTGATTGTGGAAAACCTGTAGTAGCCCGATGTAGACCGATTCGTAGGGAAATACCTTCATTGAGTAGATTTCGGTGCCGGGCGGATCCTTTTCGTCGGAATTCATGACGACTGGTGCTTTGGCCGGTTTGGTAATGTCCCAGTGGACGAAATCGGGAGACTCGACACGCGCAACGGCGCGTCCCCAGAAGTAGCGTTTGACCCATTCGTCGGGTTTCCATGCATTCATCAGGCTGGGCGGTATGTACTTCGTGCGACCGAAAAGCACATACTTTCCTGTATTGGGATCGAACATCCAGTGAGTGGCGCCGTCGCAAATGGCTTCGGTCGCCCAATTGTCCAGCAGCTTCCAATGCAAACCGTCCTGACTGACCGCCACGCCCAATCCTCGACGCTGTCCACCGTGGAAACGACCTTCACGCGGTCCCTTGTATTCGCGATCGATACTGAGGAAGCCCATCTTGTAACGGCGAGCGGGATCCGGTTCGCGGTCATCGCGAAAGACGCCAAATAGTTCATAAAAGAAGGGAATCGTACCTTTCCTGTCGCGACGGTCGCCGAGAACCAACAAGTTGGTGTTCTTTCCGTCTACTTTAATGATGTCGAGATTTGGTTTGGTCCAGTTGATCCCGTCCTTGCTATGTGCGTAAGCGACGTTGCCGCCGGCATAGTACCAAACGCGATAGCCATCCTTCTCTTGAATAACGGATCCGAAGACAAGAACAACCTTGCCTTCCCAAGGCTCGGTCGGTTTGAGAACCGGATTGTCGGGATATTTTCGGGCCGAGTGGACGCAACGGGTAAGGCCGTCCTGGGAAGCAATCAGAAAGTCGTCGAGGAAAAGTTGTCTGGTCTGGTCGACCGTGGTTGGTATATCACCAAGCGGGAGCAGACATGCGGCGACAGTGAAGCAGGCGGTTGTAAACATCGTTGTCTCCGTCGGATTGAATATTTTCAGCAAGGCTGGAGGGAAGCTCGGACAGAATTCAGCATCAGGGAATGCTTCCGAGATCACTCCAAAAACGAAACCACGACTATTGTAACAACGTGCGCGCCGTGGTGTCTATGCAACCGGAAAGAATTCATTCCAAAGCGTAAGGGTGCCACTGCTGGCTTGTCCAGCAGTGCGGGCGTGTTTTCCTGTATCAACACTGCTGGACAAGCCAGCAGTGGCACCCATTTTAAAATATGTTCTTAGCCTGGATTAATCCTTTGCACTGTTTTTTCGACGTGGTAGCGTACGGCGGAGAATAGCACGAAACCCCAATTGCAGCCGACCAGGATCAGTACGGGCGTTTGACCGCCTGAACCGGTTCCGTAGGAGTGCAGGCCGCCGGTGAGGATGAAGTTTACGCCGTACCAGGCCATCATGATGGAAGTGGCGCCGAGGACGGCCCCCATGGCCATGCCGAAATCTCCCGACCAACCGGCCCAGCGGCCGTGCAGGATCACCATGTAGACCAGCAGCGTGACCAGTGCCCAAACTTCTTTGGGATCCCAGCCCCAGTAGCGTCCCCAGGCGAAGTCGGCCCAAATCGCGCCGGTAATCGTGCCCGCGGCCAGGAGCAGCACGGCCAGTTGGATGGCGCGATAGGTGTAGCCGGCCAGTACGGAACATGCCTTGGGAGGCAAGCGGCGGGGCGGTTTTTCCTCGTCGCGGTAACGACCGAAGGCATAAAGTGCCAGCGAAACATTGCCTAGCCCCCAAGCCAAGGCGCCAGCGCCATAGCTGGCGGTGATAATCAACACGTGTATGGCCAGCCAGAAGTTGTTTCGCAAGACGGCCGCCATTTCCAATCCCACGCCGCGGTTGAAGACCGGGCCGGGCGCGTAGTAGGCCACGAGATAGGCGATCAAGGCCACGGCCCCGCCCGAGATTACGAACACACGGCGGCGAACGGATTCGTCGAGCGGTTCCTTAATGCCTTCGGTCGCCAGGGACCAGGGTACGAGAACGATGCTTAACACGATGGCGGGAATCGCGCGGGGAAAGAACCAGACCATCCACAAGAATACGGGCAGGCTGATGGCCCAAAGCGTGAGTGATCCCAGCAGGCCGGATAATCCGCCGCTGGAGGCCTTGGGCAGAAGCCAGAGCACGGATCCGTCTCCGCTGGGATTGAATTCCCCGATGGCCAGCACGTAGATCATGCCCACTACTAACACGGCGCGAACAGCGAGCATGCCTACTCGAGCCGGCGACCAGGTGATGTCGGATTCGGACGATTGTGAATCTTTTTTAATCCGCCACGGCAGGGCCGTCAGTCGCCAGGCCTTGCCAAGGCCGGGCCAAAGTATGGGCAGGATGCCGAACCAGATGCCCAACAGGGCCACCGTAGCGGCCACGAACAAAACTGTCTCGAACATATTCGTGACGGGGATCATGCCGGTAATGGTTGCGCGGAGATACAACCCCAAAAGCGTGAAGCCTTGCGCGACGGTCATTACCACCACGCCCAGCAGGAACATGGGTTTGCGCAACACCCCGAAGCCGAGAGCAAAACAAACCAACGCGGCCAGAGTCACGGCCCAAGACCAGAGAAACGGATCGAGACGGTTGTATAATACTTCGTTGGCGGTGAATCCCACGGGCGGATAGGCCGTGGCGGCCAGCAGTTCGTCGTCCTTTTTTTCGATGGGCAATTTGTCGCGGAGCGGTTCGATCGATTCGCCCAACTCGCGAACGGCGGCCGTAAATTTCTTCATGGCTTGAGCAAATTGTTCGGCTCGGCCGACGGTTTCGCGGTCGAGGTAGACCGTTTTGACCTTTTCGAATGAGCGGCGCACGGCTTCGACTTTATCGGCCGGATAGCCGTCGAGTATCTCGGGCGATGCATAGAGAACCGTTTGCAGGTTAAGCCAGGGCTGTGCCTGGTTGCCGGGGTCGCGGTCTCGTCGCAGCGCCCAGGGATCGAGTGCCGGTACGATGCGCAGGGAACGGCCGTTGTCGAAGAGTGAACGTCGCAAGGCGTCCGACTGGCGGGCCAGTTTTTTGGTCCGCGCTGCCAGCTTGTTCATCATCTCACGGGCGTGCGACAACATTTTCTTGTCATCGTCGGTAGCTTCGAAAGCACGATCGCGGGTTTTGGCAAAGATGGAGTTGAGTTCCTTGGCCGCTTTGCACAAGGCGGAGGTATGTTCTTCGGCTTGGGACAGCGAAAGATCTTCTTTTTGGGAAAGCCCGGCGAGGTCTTGTATGGCCCGATTGATGCGCATGGCGGCATCGGCGAGTTGGTCTTCCCGTTTGATCTCCAGCCACGGTTGCAGACCGGGAGCCAGATCGTTGCGCCAAGTGCCTATCACGTCGCGCAGGCAGGAGTAGAATTGCGTGCGAGTGATCGCCGGATGGCGAGGGTCGAAGCTGAGCATGCGATATACGCCGTATGCCTTGTTAAGTTCGGCCGCCGCTTCTTGTTCGCCCGAAAGTGTAAACGTCGTGCCGTCTTCAGATGCCGTTTGCTGGGCGCGGGCCAGATCATTGAGATATCGTTCGAAGGCGACTGATTTATCGATGCATCGTGGTGAGACGTATCTTAGGCGTTTGCCGAATTCATCTTGGGGGGGTACTTCGAGGATAGTTTCACGAAGTGTTTCGTTGCCGGCGCGGAGAAAGTCGACGCCGTTCCACTTGTCCGCTTCCACCAGCCATGCGAAAAGTAGTTCGGCTGCCGAGAACTTTTCTGTTTCCTTGTCGATGTCCAGTCGAGGATTTTCCCTGCCGCAGACCGCTCCCACGGTTTCGCGGGCGAAGGTGTCCAGCGGCATGCGGCGTCCGCCATCCATGACGGGCATGGCCCGCCAGTCGCTCCAGTCGAGCTTCGACCGGTTCGCACCGGCGGCGGTCGCGGTTATGGCCGCCAGTGCAAGCATGATTGTAAAGAGAATATTTTTTATATCGATCATTTTGTTTTAGCTGTTTTTTTGCGGCGGAAGAAATAGGCCTTCATGTAGTACATGACGACGATACCGGCCACGATCATCAGGCAGCCGGCGTATTTCAATTGCCGCCCGGGATCTGAGGAGACCGAGAATGTCGATTGGTACAACTCGTCGCTCTTTCGATTGCCGCCGACGATCTGGTCGAATTGTGGATCGCCGGGGCGATAGGGACCGGCAAAACTGGACTGGAAGAAGCGGTAGGTGCGGCCGTCAGTCGGATCGGTGAAACTTACAGGCTGGTTGAGCGTAACAATCACGTCTTCTTCGTAGACGGCCGAATCCATGCCCGAGCTGTCGGGTTTTTGCACGAAGTCGATTTGGCTGGAATAGCCGGCGGGACGCGAGGTGCCGGGATCCAAGCGGCGTTCGAAGTTGTCGAGCACTACGCCGAAACCAAGTTCAATGGTGTCGTTCAATAGCTGCAAAGAAACGCTACGGCCATCGTCCTCGTCGGCTTTGACAACACCTTGGCGCTCGGCGGCCGATTCGGCGGTGGCCACGGGGGCCAGCCAGAACTCTTGCCTGTTTTCATCGATGCTGAGACGTACTTTGACACGCGGAGTTTTGTGGCCGTCCTTCTTGAAAGGCACCATCCGAATTTGGATTTCGGGCTTTTCGGAGGGCATGAACTTTTCGACGTAAACGGTAGCGGGGATCAGGTTGTCTTCCGTTGCAGCCACCTTTGACTTCTTGTCGGTTTTGTCATCGGCGGTTTTGAATGCCGACGGGCTGAAAACCATCGTCTCGCTTCCGTCGCTCGGAAGTTGGGCGATCGTACCCACGCGCGGCGCCCGCCAGGTGCGGTAGTAGAGCTTTTGGTCGTGGCCCTGAATAATATCCAACCGCGGCCGGGAGGCGGCCATCCGCATGGCACGTGATGTTTCCGGGACGATCTTCTTCTTGGCGGTGTCGTCTGATTTATCTTCGCTTGCGTAAGGATCGAACCAAAAACTGCCATAGACACCGCCCTCGCGGTCTTGCTGGTCGAGGTTGGTTTGGAAACCGTGTAGGACCAAGGTGCCAACGGGCTTGGTGCGGTCGACCTCACTGTTTTCTTTCTTATCGATTCGTTTTTCCACGCGATGAGTGGCCAGAACAACCCGCAGGCTTTGACGATCGAAGTCCTTAAGCTCAATTGCCATGCCCGAATCGCCCAGGGGCCGGGGCGGTTTTCCTTCGAGATCGTCGACCGAAAAATGGAACTTCTTGCCACCCGCGTGCAGAACAATCTGACCATTGAATTCCAAAGGGCCTTCCGGGCGGCTGTCGAGGAATGCGTCGGTTTCGGCTTTGCTTGTGGCCATACCGAACATGACTATTTCGCCTTGGGCCAGCTCGCGCCATGCGCCAACCGATCCTGTCCCGTGTGGCGACATTCCATGACCGCCGAAGGAACGCACGGCCAGTGTAACCGGCTCCCAGCTTTCGATGTTGCGTTTGTCGGGGGCGGGGCCATGGGCCACGCGGAGTTTGACCTCGGGCACGCTAATGCGGCGCGAATCGCTGTAGTAGTCGAGAGTTTCAAGCGTCACGCCGTCTTTGTCATAAATCACGCCCCGATCGCGGCCGACCAGCGACCATGGGAAGCGGCTCAGCCGGATGTAATCTTCCCAGTTGAACGGCCCGGGATCGAAGGGGATGATAACCTTGCTGGTTTTACCGTCATCAGTTATCGAGAGTTCAAAGTGGTATCCCATCTCCAAGACGGATGAAGAACGGTCGCCTTCGAGCAGACTCATTTGCCCGTCGAC
>JAFGTN010000694.1 GCA_016934075.1 Pirellulales bacterium | reverse complement strand
TGGAGCAAGGCGACGCCAATGGAGACGGCGCCGTGGATGTCAGCGACCTCGGAATCCTGGCGAGCAACTACGGCACGGGTACTACCGCCACGGGCACGGCAGTAGCGGTACCGGAGCCGTCTGCGATTGTTTTGATCCTGACAGTAATACTGCCACTATGTTTACTCCGGCGACCGTAAGGAGGGCGATTAATGCTGGTTAAGCAAAATCGCAATATTATTCGGATACGACTTGGATTTACCCTCGTGGAGCTACTCGTTGTCATCGCCATTATCGGTATCCTTATCGCCCTTTTGCTACCGGCGGTCCAGGCGGCCCGAGAAGCGGCACGGCGAATTAGTTGCGCCAACCATTTCAAACAAGTCGGTGTGGCCATGCATAATTATCATGCGGCGCATGGAACGTTTCCACCCGGGACCATTTACTATAGAGACGACCAGTCGCGGAATTTGTGCGGACCCTGGGATTCTACTTCCTCACTCCGCGGCTGGGGTTGGAGTGGATTCATTCTGCCCTATATGGAACTTGGATCCCAGTCCGACATGATCGATTGGGACCTTTGGAATGAGGGCGCGATGAAGAAATGGGGGTTTCTGCATCAGTTGAATTATCCCATTGTCAGCCTGCAAATAGACTCCTATGTATGCCCCAGCGATCCGCAAGGAGGCGAATTCATCTCCGCCACGGGCAATCTGCCACCTCCCGCTTCAGGAGCGGGCGCTGAGGATGATTGCCGCATGACGAACATGGCCGGAGTGGCGGATTCTCACCAGTGGTTCTGCATGAGCGGCTCGAGTTATAGATATAAGCATAAAAGCCTGGTGAACGGAGTGATGGGCAGTGCCGAGGGATGCAAAATCAGAGAGATTACCGACGGCACAACCAAAACCATTATGATCGCCGAAATCACCGGCAAAGGCCCCGGAACCTATGTAGGCCATTACTGGCCGTCTAAAAACATCATCGATACCGACGACGGAATCAACGGACCTTATTCTGTGCCGGGGTCGGGCAACCCGAATACATACAATCTTAACCTGACTGGCCCGTCCAGCTATCATCCGGGCGGATGCCACTTTACGTTCTGTGACGGGAGTGTTCATTTTCTACAAGAGGACATTTCGCAGCTTACCTTGAATCGGATGGCCAATCGTTACGACGGAGAAAACGTCGATGTACCTTAAAACAATGTCCGTCTTATTATTGATCTCGATTGTAGGGTGCGGTGGAGGAGATGGCTTCGAACGAGTCACCGTCTCCGGATCGGTAAGCTACGCCGGACAACCGCTGGAAAAAGGCGTGATCCGCTTCGTACCCCGTGCCGGGACGGAGACAACCGTCTGCGGCGCGGCAATTGTTGACGGAGCATACATCCTCGATTCTAAAGGCGGTGTCCCTGTTGGCAACTATAAAGTCGAAATTCGTCGGGCCGCGACACTAGATAAAGATACGGCCCTGGCAGATGAAGACAACGACTTATCCAGATCGCCGATAGCCCAACAAGAACTTCCGGCTAAGTACAATACAGACTCTCAATTGGAAATCACCATCGCTTCCGGCAACGGCAAGATCGTCAAGGATTTCCACCTGACTCGCTAGAGCCTTGTGATTCGATAGAGGCAATCAAGACGCGCTCATATTCATTACCCACCGGAGAAAGCCATGGCCATGACGTTTCGATTCCATTTTTCTGCAATTAGCATCTTTGTCGGCTCAGTGATGTTGTGCACGACCGGACTTGGCGCCGAAGTGTCGTCGACTTCAAAAGATCAATTCTCGGGCTTTCCCGAAATCGGCAAGCACCGTCCCGGCATACGTTCGCAAGAGGTTATAAATTCCGACGTCGTCAAAGGCGTCATTCGTCCCAAATGGACCCGAGCGATGGGCGACCTGGGCGGTTGGACCAGAATGTTTCGCATGAAGAAAAACATCATCCTTTTCTACCCGCATTGCGACGGGCACCGCGGAAAGAAATATGAAGCTACCGGGAAAGTGATACGCCTTCTAAGCAAAGACGAAGGAAAAACCTGGCAGCGTCTGCCCGCATCCGACAATGTACCGGAAGAAGTAATCGTGGTGGGAGACACGGCCTACGGTTACAGCTTCCCCGGCCACATTCAAACCACGGTGCAAACCTCTCAAGACGGTATCCATTGGAGTGAGCCAAAGAAAGTCTACAAGTCGCCCTTCTGGCTCTATGGCGTCATTTACGACAAAACATCTAAACAGTTCTGGGCCGCCGCCCACGCCATCGACAAGGTCGTCAAGTACACACGACAGATTCACCTCGTCAAATCGGCCGATGGTTTCGACTGGCAACACGTTTCTACGGTGCATTACAACCAACGCGAGAGCGAGTCAATCCTTCGCTTCGAGGACGATCGGACCATGGTTATCCTTATCCGTAAAAAGTACGCTGACGGACGCATGTGTTGGATGGCCGTGGGGAATCCGCCGTATAAGAAATGGGATATTACCGAACGTCCAGTAATGATGGAAGGTGAACATTTCTTCGACATCGGCGGCCAAACATTCGTCGGGTCGCGCGCATTATATCAGGGCGACGATCCGCGAATCACAGCCAACGATTCCTCGTTCCTCAAAGGACGCTTTTCCATCATCTATAAATGGACCCCTGATCGCCAGTTCAAACCATGGGCGGTTATGGACAGCATGGGCGACTGTTCCTATCCCCACCTGGTGGAAACCCCCACCGAGATTCTTTGTGCCTACTATAGCCAGCACGAAGATAAGGTCTGCAAGCCATATTTGTGTGCTTACGATAAAGCCGAATTCCTGGCCGGACCGGCCATGTGTCCATTGCCGCATTTAAAGCCGAGTAACGGTAAAAGCACTAATTGCGATTAAGGGCACGATTAAAATGTCTATCTCAACTCCGCTTTCAACGGAGGATCATCCATGTTCCTCGTCCGAAAGCCCGACAACCTGTGGAAGGTGAAGTAGTTGGCGTCGTGGAAATTGTGAGATTCTCCATAGGCCGTGCGAGAGACGAAAATAATATCGTCACCTTCGAACTGCCAGTCCACGTATTGAAAAGCCGTGTTTTTGCGGTCCGGGTGTTGCAGTATGATGGAATTGAGCTTCCATGTTTTCCCACCGTCTTTCGAGCGTCGTATCACGACATGCCCCCAAAGACCGCTGGTTCCCATAATGTACAGTTGGTCTCGATGAACAAACAGGGTCGACCACCATTGGCCCTTCAAATCCGCCAGCCGCGACCAGCTTTTGCCGCGGTCATGAGAAGCAAAAACCAAAATGCGATTACTACTCAATACCCAAGCGTTTTTGGATTTCCTCCAAAGGAACGCCCTTGGTTTCCGGCATGATAATCACAACCCACAGCAACTGCAGTATCATCATCACGGCATAAAAGGCGAATGCGTTGCCGCCCGATTGCTCGGCTACTATGGGGAAGGTCCACGAGATCAGGGCCGCCATGAACCAGTGAGTAAAACTGCCCAACGCCTGCCCGCGGGCACGAACGCGGTTGGGAAATATTTCGCTGATAAAAACCCAAATGACCGCTCCTTGCCCAAAAGCATGGGAAGCGATAAACACCAGCAAGCTCAACAGCACGACAATGCTTCCGGCGGTTGTAAACTCAGTTCCATAGACATAAAAAGCGCATGCCGTGGCTCCCAGGCTGATGATGTATCCGATCGACCCGGCCAGCATCAGCTTTCTTCGTCCCAGGTGGTCGATCACGCCCATCGCCAGCATCGTGAAGACGAGGTTCGTTCCGCCCACGGCGACCGACTGCAGCAATGCCGAATCTTCTCCCGCTCCGGCCATCTTGAAGATATGCGGCGCATAGTACATCAAAGCATTGATGCCCGAGAGTTGATTGAAGGCTGCAATCGCCACGGCCAACATGATCGGTTGCCGATAGGCTTTGCGGAAGAAAGGCTCTCGGATGCTGTGTCGCGCCAGATTGAGCGAAGCCTGAATGTCATCGATTTCACGTTCGACATCGCCCGTATCCGTACCCAGGCGTTGCAACACCTCGCGAGCTTCGTAGAGGCGGTTCTGCGTAACCAGCCAGCGGGGGCTGCGAGGCGTGAGGAACAGAAGAAAGAAGAACGCGACCGCGGGAACGATTTCGACGCCGAACATCCAACGCCATTCGATTTCACCCAGCCCGAATTGGGCAACTACATAGTTGGAGAAGAAAGCCAACAAGATGCCGAAGACTATATTGAATTGCGTCACCGCGACCAATCTTCCACGAAGTCTGGCGGGCGAAATTTCGGCAATATACATGGGCGAGACCACCGAAGCGCCGCCCACACCCAAACCGCCGATAAAACGAAAGAACAAAAACGATGTCCAATCCCACGCAAACGCGCTGCCCAGAGCGGAGAAAAAGTAGAGCAAGGCAATCTCAAACAGCACGTTTCGTCGACCAAACCGGTCGGCGGGCCGACCGGCGGTAATGGCACCCACGATCGTGCCGATAAGCGCCGAGGCCACCGTAAAGCCAAGCCAAAAGGGGCCAAGCTGGTATATCTCTTTCAGCCACTGCGTCGTGCCCGAAATCACGGCCGTATCGAAACCGAAAAGCAAGCCGCCCAGCGCGGCTATCACTGTAGCACTTAATAATGAGCGGTTCACAACAGTCCCTCATTGGTGGATTGTCGGTAACAACCGGACTTTTGCAAAAGTCCATTAACAACCGCATCAACGCCCGTCGCGAAGGCGGTCGGCGAGGAAATTATCCAACTCGGGCACGGCATAGATACGTTCGATCGTTTCGTCGATGTCGTATTCTACCCGGCGGAAGTTGATTACATCGTCTTCCAGGATCACGTAACAAGATCGCGGATCGCCGTCCCGCGGCTGGCCCACCGAACCGACGTTGACCATTAGTTTTTCGTCACCGATAGTATAGCGATCGTCGATTTCATCGGGGCTGAAGAAGCGGAAATCCTCGGTGAAAATACCCGGCACATGCGTATGCCCCTGGAACGAACACCTTTTAATCAGCGCGAATATCTTCTCCATTTTGCGTCGATTGTAGGTGTCTTCGGGGAATACGTACTCGTTAAGGGGATTCCTTGGCGAGCCGTGCACGAAGAGCAGATCGTTTTCCTGGTAGTTGCGGGGACGTTCGCCCAGGAATTCCCATCGACGGTCGATGGCGTCCGGGTTGCCGGTGGGCTTTTCCAACTGATCTCGCGTCCAGAAAATGGCGCGTTCGGCGCCGGAATTAAAACCTTCGGGATCGAACAGGGCGCCCTGATCGTGGTTCCCTAGCAGGCAGACCTCGGTTTTCATAAGGATATCGATGCATTCGCACGGATTTGGACCGTATCCGACAATATCTCCCAGGCAGAAGATGCGCTCGGCACCTTGCTTCTTGATATCCGCATAGACCGAGTTTAAACTGGCCAGATTGCTATGTATATCGCTAATAATGGCAGTCTTCACTCGATCGCTCTTTCCTGCGGCCTGCTCGTGTGTGCCCTGTTAGGTGCTTTTTCCGGCAATAACGGCGCCAGGGCTGCAAATTACCGTCCAACCAGCTTTGGGGGCCTTCACCCTAGAATCTTAACAGTTTATTGTTGTATTTTATCACGGTCAAGTCGAACCCATTTTACACGGAAAACAATGTACTCAGCCGGTAGTGCGATGACACTTGTAAGCTCTTGCTAGCAAAGGGTTTATCGCAAGCTGTGCATGAGTCCCAGTTTTCACCTTATATACTAACCCGAAGTGTAAGCGAGGCTGTGGACAGGATAAAACACCGCTCCCCCTCGCTTGCGCTTCGGGTTAGTATGCATTGATATAATCCGGGTTAGCTTATATTAAGGCAAAATAATTCATGAATATTCTGGCGATTGAGACTACCGAACGAATCGGATCCGTGGCTGCCATGAGTGAAGGGCAATTATTGTGCGAACTCGGCCTCGATCCCTCACAGCGTAGCGCCCAGTCGCTTGCACCGGCCGTCAAGAGCCTTCTGAGCGAGGTCGACTGGCAACCGGGGAACATCGATCTGGTGGCCGTAACCGTCGGCCCCGGCTCGTTCACCGGCCTGCGAGTGGGCATCGCCACCGCCAAAACCCTGGCATTCTGCTGCGAGGCCGAAATCCTCGGCATCAACACCCTGGAAGCCATCGCCGCCGCTGCACCATCGGATGTAGATCAGTTAGAAGTTGTCGTCGACGCACAGCGAAACGAAGTCGTGGTACAAAAGTTCCGCCGCGGCGAAGACGGTTGGTTCACGCCCGAGCAAGATCCGGCCCGCCTGGTAGATATCGACGATTGGCTTGAAGGCCTTGCGCCCGGCACGGTCATCTCGGGTCCAATCCTCAAACGTCTCGCCAACCGGTTGCCCCAAACCGTAATCCCTCTCCCCCCGGAGCAATCCCATCCCACCGCCGCCAACATAGCCCGCCTCGCCGCCCGCCACCACGCCGCCGGCCGCCGCGACGACGTCTGGAAACTAGTCCCCGTCTACTCCCGCCAAAGCGCAGCCGAAGAAAAGTGGGCCGAGAGACAGGCTAAAAATTCAGAGTGAACCACTCAAAAGGGGCCACGGAACAATGCCTGGTATATCCACTTTGACATACTTACTCCTGAATTTGCTCACGACAACAAGCATAAGTCTTGTGGGGCTCCTTGGCGTTTGGGCCACCTTAGGAAGAAAGCCGCACTGGTTTATCCGTTGTGGCCTTCTCTTGGGTGTGATTCTGCTGGGGCTCCTGATCCCGGCTCATGAACTGGTGGCCATGTACTTTGTTCAGTCGATGACTGTAATCTCAGCATTGTTCTTTTATCGAGCTTTCGGAAAGAATGCAAACGTTATTAGATCGGGATTACAGTTTTCGCTCAGCGACATTCTGTTGTTCACATTGCTAACCGCCCTGGTTTTCGCGGCTGCCTGCAGCACCGAAGCAGGCTCATGGACGATCAATAAAACAGGTTTCTTCATGACTACCGGATTTATCTTTGGACTTGCAACTCTCGTCGCCTGTGGAGTTGTGTTCTCTAAAAAGTGGTTGTGGCGATGTGCATGGTTTATCATATTGTTAATTGCATTGCTGATCGCGGCTCTGTCTCATTATCTAAAATGGAATACGGGTTCCAATGATCCGTTTGTTCCAGCCATCGTCTCTGCCGTGATAATCGCGTGGCTTTTGCTGGCCAAATACTCGGGCTTTTCGCCCATCGAATTTGCATCCACCCCGGGCGTACAATCGAAAAGTATTCAATCTCAACGCAAATTGCCTCGCCGGATATTCCGTACGGCCTGGATGGCCCTATCGCTGCTGATCTTGATCCCAACGGCCGGTACACTGTATTTCATGGCTACACCGCCACCGTTCCCGGAAACCATCTTGCCCACACCCAACGGATACGACACCTTTGTCCGCGTCGGCAAAGAACTAGTAAAAATCACAGTGCCAGATCTGTCCATGCCTGGTTCGATAACAAAACAATCATTGGCTGCATTTAAAAGGCAATCCGACGGCCTACTAGCGCAAGCCCACGAGGCCTTGGACCAAGAATGCCAGTGCCTGGCATTCTCCGAAGAAACCTGGCAGCAATCATGGTTGCCTGAAATACAAGCAATACGTGAACTGGCTCGCGGTTTTGCCGTGCAAGGTTACACTGCCCACATGAATAGCGAGGACAACAAAGCTATCGAGTGCTATCTTGCAACTGTACGAATGGGCAAGGCAAGCAGTCGCGGTGGCTTGTACATTGATGCATTGGTCGGTATAGCTTGTGAAGGGATTGGGCTGAATCATCTACACGACTTGCAAACTTCGCTTTCAGAAGAACAACTCTTGGAATTGGCTCAGACGCTATGTTCCATGCAAGAACTAAACGAGCCACTTGAGGTGATTGCCGCCCGTGATGAAGTTGCCGATTATTACATTTGTGGCTGGGTTGGACGCTTGCAGTTGATGCTCGAGAAAATATCGCAACCTGATGATCTCTTCTCAAAAAAACTTATGGGAATTGCTTTACAACGAAGGCAATCCCAATACCAAATCTTGCTCATCGAAATCGCCCTAACACGATACCACAACAAGCATGGCATCTATCCCCAAAAGCTCGACGCCTTGGTGCCCGATTTCCTTGGAGAGTTACCTAAAGAACCACACGGTGCCGATGGATTTATATACCGATTGAAAGAAACTCAATCTAACGTGACGAATCAACCTCCTTACGAACTCTACAGCCCTGGCCCAAACCTGCTCGACGACGGTGGAAATCCGAACACGACAAATAATTCTTTTGACGATATTAGTTTTTCCCGATAGATTAGAGAAGCTACTCCCGCCAAATCGCGGCAAAAGAGAAACACATTGAGAGGCAAGTCAACAATTCGAAGTGAGCCACTCAAAAGGGGCCACGAAAATGTATGGACTATCGCTATCCGCATACATACTGCTCAATCTGATCAACGTCGCGAGCGCTAGTTTTTTGGGACTGCTCGCGATCTGGGCAGCTTTGGCCGACAGACCGCATTGGGCGATACGTTGTTGTGTGCTGCTGGGAATGATACTTCTGCTGTTCCTGATACCGGCCCATGAACTGGTCGTCATGTATCTGATACAGTCGATTATGGTGATTGTTGTGCTGTTCTTCTGGAAAACTTTCCGGAAACAAGCGGATGGCAGCAGGCTACGATGGCAGTTCTCGCTACGCGATATTCTTTTATTAACTTTCCTAACCGCCGTTGTTCTCGAAGCTGCCAGCAGCGCTCATCCCGGTTCCTGGACAATAGATAAAATCGGTTTTCGCCTGCTTTCCGGTGCCTTGCTCGCAATGGCAACACTGCTTGCCTGCGGGCTGGCGTTTTCAAAGAGGCGGCTGTGGCGTAGTGTATGGTTGAGCGTGTTGACGATGGTATTTGGAGCAGCTACTTTCACTCATTACTATGATAAAGTACCGTATCCAAACGATCCGTTTGCTATAGGATGCATCACAGTCGTGACTGCAGCGTGGATATTGCTAGCCAAATATGCGAACTTTCGATCCACGATACTTGATGCGACTACGAAAAGATATTCAACGGAGGTTTGCTGGAAAAACTATTTTGCTCAATGGGCTTGTTTTGGTTGGGCGGTTCTTACACTGTTTATCCTGATCCCAACAGCCGGCACACTGTACTTCATGGCTACACCCCCGCCGATCCCGGATGTCGCGATGCCGGAGCCGAATGGATACAAGACTCTTGTCCGTATCGGCAAGGAACTGCAAAAGATCTCAACCCCTGATCCGGACATACCGGGGTCCGCGACAACACAAACGCTGACCACTTTTGAACGGGAATGCGGACCGCTACTCAATCAAGCCCGCGAAGCACTGCAGCAAGAATGTCGAGTACCGGTTGTATTAGATGAGACCTACTTTAAATCTCACGCCATGACAAATAATACACTTTATTATCTTGCCAGCAGTTTTATTGCTCAAGGTACCGCTGCACAGATGAAAGGCGACAACACCAAAGCCACCGAGTGCTATATTGATGTAGTAAGAATGGGGAAAGCGTCTGACCGTGGCAGAGTGTTGACATTTTTCTCTACCAAAGGATCCGATTGTGAATTCACAGGAATTTTCCATCTCCACAAACTGCACACCTCTCTTTCTAACGAACAACTGACGAACTTATCAACAACGCTGCGATCTCTGCAAAAACCGGACGAGCCGCTGGATTCGATAATTGCTCGTGAAGAGATCGCTTATCATTATATTTTTGGCTGGAACGGACGTCTGTATTTAATGCTCTATAAGATGACGGGTTTTGATCCACATTTTCTCACAAAAAACGATTTTAAGCAGAGACTGGTCTATTATCGAATTCTTCTCATCGAAATCGCCCTAAGACAGTATGAAGAGAAATACCATGAATATCCTGAAAAGCTAGACGAGTTGATTCCGGAATTTCTAGAAGAATTGCCGGACGAACCATACGGGGCCAATGGATTTGTTTACCGCTTGAATGCGGCAAAGCCCGGTACTAAGGGAAAGCCGGCTTTTGAAATTTATAGCCCCGGGCCAAACCATCGGGACGAAGGCGGTGGCCGCACTCGTGGCACGACACCTCATGACGACATGGGATTTTTCTAGCGCCTGACGAGTAGTAAAGCTTCTTTTTTTCAGGTTCTCTGCAAATACCGTAATATAAACAAAAACACCCGCGCCGGATGTGCATCCGACGCGGATGAGTTGATAGATTTCAATACACGAAAAACACCGGCTTAAGCGTCTTTCTCCGGCCGCTTGCTCAGTTCGATCGTATCGGCCGGGACCATCTTTTCGTTCTTCCTGTCCCAGGCCATCATCCGGCCGCTGCGCCACGACTCGTTGGCCATCGTAACCGCGGCGACACCGGCCAACCCCAGATGGGCCGGGCAGTTGAGTTCTTCGCCCTTGCGGAGATGGTTGTGAAAGTTGGTGTGATGCAGATGCGTGTCTTCGGCACCCGTCTTCTTGTGCTCGGCCAAAACCTTGTCGTCCTTGTCCTTGGCCACCCAACCCGAACCGGTGAAGTAGAGCGTACCGCGATAGCCGCGGATGAGGTGATCGATCCCCACGCGGTTGCTCATCGTGCCCAACACGTAGACCGTCATGCCGCGGGGATATTCGCAGATCATCTCGAAGTTGTCGGGCAGGTCGCGACCGTCGTCCCATTGCCAAATTCCTCCCATGCCCACCACGCGGCGCGGATAGAGCAGGTTACAGGCCTTCATGATCCGCGTGATGCGGTGGATGAACAGGTCGGT
>JAFGTN010000693.1 GCA_016934075.1 Pirellulales bacterium | reverse complement strand
GGATCCCACATTTTTGTCATCGCGCCCAATTCCAGATAGGGCCAAAGATCATTGGCCCAAGTTCCATGATGGCAACGCAACCGCGAAGGAGGCATCCCCCCGTGCGCGTCATGGAAGGAATGCACTGCCAGACCGATTTGTTTGAGGTGGTTGGAGCACTGCATGCGTCTTGCCGCCTCGCGCGCAGCCTGTATAGCCGGCAACAGCAAAGCGATCAAGATGCCGATAATAGCAATCACAACCAGTAACTCCACAAGAGTGAAGCCGAGAGATATTCTCCTATTGGAGATCGATTGTGTTCGGATCCCATCCATTATGATTGACCTCTATTTAACGAAGTCGGCATTATTACCATGCCTGTAGTCATCGCGATGACTTTTGTAGAGTGAGCCAAGAGGGATCTTGTTTTGCGTCTGTAATCCGGAAGATTGGACGATCACCCTGCCTATAAATTACACCAACTCTGCAACCATGGTAAGTGATTTATGCGACAATATCTCTTAATTTTGCGACAGCTATTTATCGTGCAATTGTTTCCGCTCATTGCGGGCGCGGTTGCAAACATCTCTGGTGCTGTTAAACTCGAATTTGTGCCAAGGGTATTGCACGTTAATGCTGGCAAGCATTCCAAACCATAGTTTCTTCCATTTATTATCGCTCAAACAGATGGCGCCGCAAGTCAAAAGTTATTTTCGATATCCCCCCACTTTCGAACAGGATGCCAGGTGGGGGCTGTGCGTGACAGGTGTGGGGCATTGCGATGTGCCGCCCGACAGCCCCTTCCCCGCAAGTTGCCATCCCACGCCCTACGCATATAAATGGGAAAAGGGCAGGGTGCTTTCCGATTACCACCTTCTTTACATCGTGGCGGGCAAGGCCGAGTTCGAGTCGGAAGCAAGCGGGCTCATAAACATCGAGGCGGGCAGCGTAGTATTGTCGTTTCCCGGCGTTTGGCATCGCTGTCGTCCCGTATCGGATATAGGCTGGAAAAATTATTGGGTTTGTGCCCACGGCGAACAACTGGACCGGCTTGTCAGCGAGGGCTTGATTAGTCCTTTAGAACCCGTTCTGCATACCGGTTTGAACGATTCGATCAAATTACCTTTTATGGAATTGCTGGATTGTGTTGGCAAGGATGAGATCGGATCCGCGTATGTGCTGGCTGCCAAGACCATGGAGATATATGCCGCCGTGTTGATGTCAATCCGTCAGCAATCAACCGATCGGGATAAAGTAATTGAGTCGCACGAATCCTCCGCACTCGACTCAAACCAGGCACGCACGCTCAAGGATGAGATGCTGGCTCGTGCGATCCGCTTGATCTGGGAGAACCAGCAACCATCGCTTACGGTGGAAGAACTTTTGAAGCAATTGCCGGTAACAAGAAGAACGCTGGAGCGCAAATTTCGGCAGGAGTTGGGCCGGACTATTCTGGAAGAAATCAACCGCTGTCATCTGCATCGAGCCGAGAGATTGCTGAAGGAAACTCATCTTCCGGTGCAGACCATATCGATGAGAGCCGGATTCCCCAACACGCAGCGCATGTACCAGGTCTTTCGCCGTGTTTACGGCCTTTCGCCTTCTGAATATCGCCAAAAAAATAGTGGGCATGGCAAATAGGAAGAATTTTGCCGGGTAGTGGCCGGATTCGTAAGAATTCGGAGGTCACTCTCCAATAACAGTAACAACCACTGTGCGATTGCGCGACCGCACGTCGCATTCGAGGTGGAAAACCTGCTGCCAGGTTCCCAACACAAGCTGCCCATCGGTGATAGGAACGGCCAGCGAGGGGCCCAGCAGGGTCGCTTGTAGGTGCGAATGACCGTTGCCGTCGTGCCACGCTTGTTCGTGACCGTACTCGCGGCTGGGCGGGATGAGTCGGTCGAGAGTCTCGGGCACGTCACGGGCCAAGCCTGGCTCGAATTCGACCACGCTCACGGCCGATGTGCTGCCCACTGAGAAAACCTGGGCAACGCCGGTCTTCACGCCCGAAGCGCCGACTATTCGAGCGATCTTGTCCGTCAAATCGTGCATATCTCCGTGACCGGTGGTATCGAATGTAATTTGATCTTGGTGGACCATGTTTGGATATTTTGCGTTGTGGTACGAATGATCTTATGGGGACGGTTTCATTGTAACGGCTGTGAGGACATTTGGCATCCCTTATCAAATGTGAAGCGCAAGTCCGTAGGCCGGATCATAATCCGGCGATGAATCCGGTCGTCGACACAAACGCCGGGTATAACCCGGCCTACAAGTTCCCGACTTTAGCAGCGAGAAATTTAGGTCTTGCTTGGAACCCGGATAAAACCTATTTTTCCAGGTGGGAGTCCGCATCTTACACCCCCCGATCTAGCGTCCCTCAGGAACAGAATAATGGCGACCTCACTGTCAGACAGTGTGACCGGCAACAGCTCCAATCCGGCAGAATCACTGATTCGACTGGAAAACGTGGACAAGATTTTCCAGATGGGAGAGGTGGCGGTGCAGGCCATGCGCGATGTCTCGCTCGATATCTATCGCGGCGAGTTGCTGGCCATGGTGGGCCCCAGCGGTTCTGGTAAATCGACGATCCTTAATATTGTCGGCGGTCTCGATAACGCCACAAACGGAAAGGTATGGTTCGGCGAGCAGTTGTTGAGCGACTTTTCCGCACGTGAGCTGACTCGCTACCGTCGCGACACGGTGGGTTTTGTTTTTCAGTTCTACAATCTCGTGCCCACGCTCAGCGCGCGTGAAAACGTGATGGTCTCGACTGAGATCAGCGACGAGCCCATGGACGTGCTGGAGGCTTTGCGAATGGTCGACCTGGAAGATAGGGCCGATCATTTCCCTTCGCAGATGTCGGGTGGCGAGCAACAGCGCGTAGCCATCGCGCGGGCGCTGGCGAAAAATCCCGAGTTATTGTTGTGCGACGAGCCTACAGGGGCTTTGGACTTTGCTACCGGCAAGCGGGTTTTGCGATTGTTGGTGGATTTGAAGAACCATCTGGGCAAAACGATCGTTATGATCACGCACAACAGTGCCCTGGCCCAAGCGGCAGACCGTGTTATTCGTCTTCGCAGCGGACAGGTGGTCGAGGTCAAAACCAACGACCAGCCGGTTCCGCCGGAGGATATCATCTGGTGAGCGTGCTGGATAAAAAACTCGGTCGCGAGTTTTGGAGTTCTAAATGGCTCCTGCTCGCTATCAGCCTGATAATCACGCTGGGAGTGGGTTGCTATGTGGGCATGGCCACCGTCTATCGCAGCTTACAGACCGCCAAGACCGACTATTACAGCACATCGCGCATGGCCGATTTTTCAATCGAGTTGAAAAAATCACCGTTGGCCGAAATCGAAGAGATCGGGCGCTTGCCAGGTGTGGCCGCAATCCGCCCGCGTATCAGTTTTTATACCACCGTCGATTTGCCCGATGCGGTCCAGCCGATCAACGGCCTGGTGCTCTCACTACCAGAGCGGCGCTCGGCCACTGTAAACGATATATTCCTGCGTCGCGGCAGCTATTTTACCGACCGCCGCGAGAACGAAGTGATTGTCAATGAGGCCTTCGCCAAACGCCACAAGCTCTCGCCCGGGCAGTGGATCCACCTGGTGCTCAACGACAGCCGACAAGAATTGTTCATCGTGGGAACGGCCATAAGTAGCGAGTTCGTCTACCTGTTGAGCCCGGGCGGCATCGTGCCGGACCCCGAACATTTCGGCGTTTTTTACCTGAAACAAAGTTATGCCCAGGATGTTTTCGATTTCGACGGGGCGGCAAACCAGGTGCTGGGTGTGTATTCGCCAGGCACGACCGTCTCGCGACAGGCAACGCTGGACGAAGCAGAGCGGATGCTTGAATCTTACGGCGTGATTTCCACTACGCCACTGGTCGACCAGGCTTCCAACCGTTATCTTTCACAGGAGATCGACGGTTTGGCCAGCTTCGCGGTTGTTATGCCGATCATATTTCTTGGTGTGGCGGCCGTGGTGCTCAACGTGCTTCTGACGCGGCTTGCCGAGCAGCAGCGAACGATCATTGGTACGCTCAAGGCTTTGGGTTTTTTCGATTACCAGATTTTTTTGCATTTTCTCAAATTTGGTCTGGCGGTGGGTGTAGGCGGAGGCCTGGCCGGGTGCCTGGTTGGTTATTATATTGCCGCCGGCATGACGATCATGTACCGCATGTTCTACTCATTCCCGCGATTGGATAACGCATTTTATAACGACATCCAGGCATCGGGTCTGGCTATCAGCGTGGTTTGTGGAATTATCGGCAGCCTTCACGGAACGCGCCTTGTGTTGAAACTCAAACCGGCCGAGGCCATGCGTGCCAAGCCACCCGGCGGTGGTGGGGCCATTTTATTGGAACGCATCGGCTGGTTATGGCGACGGTTGAACACCGGTTGGCGGATGGTAGCGCGTAATGTGATCCGCAACCGCATGCGCACAGCCGCAGGGATATTCGCCGCGGCCATGGGCGCAGCACTGCTTTCCAGCGGTTTTATGATGTTGCAGGGGTCGCTGTACCTGGTGGATTTTCAATTCAAGTGGGTGATGCGCAGTGATATCGACTTGACGCTAAAAAACGAACGCAGCGAAGCCGCATTATTGGAAGTCAAGAGCCTGCCCGGCGTGAAACTGGCCGAGCCCATGCTGAGTGTGCCCGGCACGTTTAAGAACGGTTCGCACCGCAAAAAAGGGGCGATCGTGGGGCTTTCGCGCGGCGCGAAGCTTACAGTGCCCCGCGACCTGGAAGCCAGACCCATCCCCGTTCGCGGGTGCGGTTTGACCATGAGCCGCAAGATGGCCGAAATACTGGATGTAAAACGTGGCGATTTTGTGACATTCCGAACTTCCAAAGGGTTGCAGCGAGACCATGAAGTGCAGGTGTTGGAAATAGCCGAGAGTTATATGGGAACGGCCGTATATGCCGACTTCGACTATCTCAACCGCCTGGTGGGTGAACACGGGGCCATCAATCAGGTGCAACTGCTGGTCGATTCCGATCCGCAAACGCAAGAGGCCTTGTTCGGGGAACTCAAGCGGCTGCCGTCGGTGCAGGCGGTAAACTGCCGCTCCGACATGGTTAAGAGTATCGAGGACACTCTGATAGCAAGCATGATCGGCTTTATTGGTACATTGATAATATTCTCGGGCACGATCTTCTTTGGAAGTATTCTCAACAGCGCGCTGATCGGATTGGCCGAGCGTCAACGCGAAGTGGCGACACTTCGGGTGTTGGGCTATGGTCCCTGGCAGATCGGCAACCTTTTGTTTCGCGAGAGCATGATCGTAACCGTGATCGGAACGTTCGTGGGTATGCCAATCGGCTATGGACTTACCGTGCTGATGGCGATCTCATACGATAGCGAACTGTTTCGTTTCCCTGTCGTTTCAACCTCTTTGACTTGGATATTTACCGCCGTCTTGGCGATACTGTTTTGCACTATGGCACAACTATTCGTGCAACGTACCATTCTGAACATGGACTGGCTCGATGCCTTGCAATCGAAGGAATAGAACAATGAAAACTATGATTTGGATTATTGTGGGCGTACTGGTGAGCGGTGGCCTGGCGACTTATTTTGCATTATCCGGTAACGGTATTCCGGTCGACGCGGTGAAAGTTGCCGAAAGCCCTATACGCGAATTCGTCGACGAACGCGGCAAAACTCGATTGCCGGAAACCTATCTAATCACCATGCCCTCGGCCGGGCGGGTTGAGGGTATCACTCTGACGGTCGGCACCAAGGTGAAGAAAGGCCAAGTCGTAGCACAAATGGTACCGTTAGACTTGAAATTGGCGGTCGAGGAAAGCGAGGCCTCGGTGCGGCAGTTACAGGCTTCTATCAAAGAAAACGCTGCGACCAATGTAGAGGAAACGGCCTTGAGACAAGCCAAGCATTTCGTCAAATCCATGCACGACACGGTTGCCGCGGCCGCCACGCGGGTGCTGGCGGGCAAAGCCAAATTGGATTACGCCGAGAAGCGTTACGGCCGAGTCGCTCCTCTGGCAAAGACCGGCGTTCAAACACAGGACGAACTCGACCAGGCAATTCTGGAGAAGGTTTCCAGTAGCGTGGCTTATCGCGAAGACGAGTTGATTCATATGGCCACCGTTGCAATGGCCGCGGCTACCGATCTGCTGCCAACGATGATAGAACAGCAGATCGCCAACAAGGGCCTGACCGTGGCAGTGCTCAAGGAACAGGAAGCTGCTGCCGATGCGCGCTTGAAGCAAGTTCGCGAGAACCAGCGTCGCGGCACAATCACCAGTCCCGTCGACGGTATAGTGCTCGAGCGTATTGTCGACGATGAGCAATTTCTGGCCGCCGGTACATCGCTGATGGAAATCGGCCGGCTTGAGGATCTCGAGGTCGAAGCCGATATCCTCAGCCTGGATGTAGTGGCTGTTAAGCCCGGCCATAGGGTTGAAATTTACGGACCGGCCATAGGTAAACCGCAGGCCAAGGGCACGGTGGAAAAGGTCTATCCGGCGGGCTTTACGAAGGTCAGCTCACTGGGCGTTGAGCAGCAGCGGGTGAAAGTAATTATCCGTTTCGATCCAGGAGAACTCGAGCGTTTGCTGTCCGAACGCCACCTGGAGGTCGGGTATCGTGTCAGAGTGAGGATCATCACCGCCGAAAAACAATCGGCATTGATTGTGCCCCGTTCGGCATTGTTTCGAGGTTCGGGAAGCCAATGGCAGTTGTTTGCCATTCGCGACGGTCGCGCTTGTACACAGGACGTCACAGTTGGACTGATGAATGATCGTGAGGCTGAAGTCACTGAGGGCCTGCGGCAGGATGATATGGTAATTGTCGCACCGGAAACGAGCCTTGCCGACGGGACAAAGGTGTCACCACAAAAGGAATCAAGACAATAAGATGATGAACGCTTGTTTTTGCATATTATGCGGATTGTAACGAACGGTGGAACTATGAGGCCATTTACGACCAAGCATACTTATTTCAAATGCAACATTCCAATTTCTCATGTGTGGTTCATGTACTAAGTTTTATTAAATGGGGACCAAGTTCTGAAAGTTAAATCGCACATACGAAGAAATTCCAATGGGAAGCTATTTTCGACAAATCGTCCATCATATTGATCGGATGGGTACGCAGGAATACATCATTGCTGTGGCCATTGCCATAGCCATTGGTTTTATCTGCCTAAAGGGCTTCGGTTCACGCGCGGAGTATTGATGCGATGATGTTCCCGTTGCTTATAAGTTCTATATCTTTCGAGGTTGCCTAAGTGTTTTGTTCCACATCGACAGATATTTTTACTGCGAAGATTGTGTATTTTCTCGCGGCATCCGATTCGTTCATCGGCGCGCTGCCCGAAGAATTGAAGTTGACCGTTTTGGCGGCTGCCATTGTTTGTGCCTATGTTCTTGGACGCCGTGCTAATTCAAGAACTGTTGAAATCGTGGATCAATCCCGCCGTGATCTGCGTCGCGCGCAGGCTGTTGCCCGAGATCTGGAAAAAGTGTCCATGCTGATTAAAAAGCAGCTCTCAAAACACCAGGTGAGGGTGAACAAGTTCAAGCAGCGTGTCACGGAATTGAGCATGTCCGAGCACGAGAATGCCTGGCGGGAATTGTGCCGGGAGGCCGAGGATATGCTGCGGCCCACAATGCAACTGGCCTCGCAGATATCCTCCGCATACGACGAGATTCGGCAGCAATCCGGCCACCTGATGACATTCACCGACGTGCGCACTGATCCGCTGACCGGGTTGGCCAATCGACGTGCTTTGGACGAAACGCTCAACTCGCAATTTGCCATGAAGCAGCGTTACGACTCCAGCTTTTCTATCGCCATGTTCGATCTCGATAACTTCAAGCAGATTAATGACGAGCACGGGCACCTGCATGGAGACCAGATTCTCAAAGAATTCACCCGAATTCTGGACGACTGTGCCCGAGAAACCGACACCGTAGCTCGTTACGGTGGCGAGGAATTCATCGTGGTTATGCCACAGACTTGCTTGAATGGCGCGGCTATTTTCGCCGAGCGCATTCGAGCTCGTATCGAGGAAAAAATGACGGTTACGATAAGTGGCGGCGTCACATCCATCGTTGAAGGCGATACGCCGGAAACGATACTGACTCGTGCCGACGAAACGCTCTATGAAGCCAAATCGGCCGGCCGAAACAGTATTTTCAAAAACGACGGAAAACAATCCAGCTACGTCAAGCCGGAATCGTATTGTGACGAAAGCAAACCTGTCGCCATTTGACTTCTGCCCTCTATTCATACACACTCGCAAGCCGTTTCCGAACCAGGTGGTAATTCCGCTCGGTATTCATGGGATCGTAGGCCAACTCGACTACCAACCGCAGGTCGGGATGAGCCAGTTCGTCTAGCGTAACCAATGCTCTCTCGATATTTACATCCGTTCTAACCTTGGCGTAGAGCGGCAAGGCGATCTTGCGGTTGATCGGTGGTGAGGATACAGCCAGATTGTCGTCCGAAAGGCTGAAGCCGGGCGCGCCGGGCAAGCTGGGATACTGATGCCCCGGCATAGCCGCCAACTCGTGCCCAATCAGATCGAGTTGCACCCGGGAGAACTCGATCACCAGATCTGTTATCTTCTGCATGAAATCCAAGAGCAACTCTTCGTTCTCATAGCAAGCGGCAAACACTTCGCAGGCGTCACAGATGAGCGTTGCCGTATCAAACGGAGATTGAGTGTCCGTAAGACAGATCGGCAAATGTTCTCGAGTTCGCTCCTTGAAGCACTCGATGCAGTCGATCACCGTTTTTAGGATCGGCGATCGTCGCCAGTCGGGATATTCGATGTCACGGGTTTCCTCGATGCGGCGATACTTATATTACACGTGCGGGGCATCGTTTTCGCGAAAGATATACTTGCAGCCGAAGGCATTGGCGTATACGCCCGTTCCGATCCACGGCTCCAGAAACGGCAAATCGTCGCTGGCGTCGACCTCCAGGGCATCGGCCATGTAACGCATGTTGCTGTCGTAGATCTGCTCGACATTATTGCAACGTGTCCAGACGTCGCCCGGCGGATGCTGGATGACGAGGTAATCCACGCCGTCGTTTTCCAGGAAACGCCGCAGCCGCGGTTCGCGCTCGGCACGGCGTTCTTCGTAGCGGTCGATTATTCGCGCTATATCATGTTGTGTGGTTGTATTCATGAGATGTTTCTTTTCAGTCAGTAGCCAGGGCCACTCTGAAAATTACTCAAGTACATTCGCTTTGGAAATTTCGACGGGCACAGCTCCTTCACCGCCGTAGCCGGGGCCAATCTCTATGGCCTTGGCGATAGCTTCGTTCTTGACGGTCTTGCCCTTGGCGTCTTTTCGCCATGAGCCGGAGAAACGAATTGAGATCAGACCGTTTTTTGGCTTCACGTTATTAACGACAAGGTCGACGGCTTTATTTCGCCCGTCGGCCGTAGCCTCGATGTCCATATTGAATGCGACCAACTCGCCATTGATCCATAAGGTCATAGCACGCTCTTTGGGAGGCAGGTTACGGCTTTCGGCCAGCTTAATGCGGACGTGATACTTTTCGTCTGGCTTGACGGTAAAATGGGCCGTGAAGTCTCGTGCATGCATTCCGTGCTGATAAAGAACGGGATCCTTCGTGTCGGCGACTTCCTTGATGCGAGGTTTTTTCCACCAGGCTTGCGTACCGCCATCGATCCTGCTCTTCAGGGGAGCGCGGACTTCCAAAGCCGGCGCCCAATGATTGCCTTGAGTGTCTACATATTCCTTGTCGCCGGGGTAACCGAAAATGACGCGTTGCGGCTCGCTCGATCCGCCGCCGCTACCGTATTCAACAGGGCACTCGGCCGCCGACGATTGCAACGCGTCGACATAGACATTGGTTCCTTTGGCGATTGGATTGGTTTTTCCCTGAACGACAATTTTCAAGACATGCTTGCCTGGTTTAAGGCCGTTTACGAAGTAGAGAACCTGGCGTTGCATGGTCTTAGGTGCCCAGCAATCAACGATTCCCATCATTTTTTTGCCGTCGAGGTAGACGTCTGCCCGACCGCCGTCGACGGCCACACGGCCGATAAGGCGCACCTGATTTCCTTCGAAGGGTATCTTGGTCGTGGAGCCGACAGTAGATGCGACGAGGCAAGAGCCTTGCTGGTCCTTGTCGTCCTCGATGGTATTCCAGTCACCCGTGGTCTTCATGTCCGCCGAGTCGGTTACGACTTGCGGGTCGTCACCTTCGATCTTGATGCTACGAAGTCCGTCGTGCCGGACGGTGACAAGGCAATCACCGCCGGGCAAGTCCTTCAGTTCGTAACCGTTGCACTTATCAGTTCTGCCGGACTCGAGTACCTTGCCGTCGGCAGTGACTATTGTGGGGCGGAAGGCCAGTCGCAACACATCGATCGCCGGGGCTTTGGCGTCGGCAACCGTGTACTGCACACATCCGTCATCGTACGTCACATGCCGTACGATGTCGGCGGTGCGCATGATGTGGTTCTCGCGGGCGGCCCCCAACGACTCGGGCAACCATCCCATTGCTCGCAGTATGGCTTCCATGGCCAGTGGATGGGCGATTTTGAACCAATTCTTGGCGACAAGGACCTTGCCCGAAATGCAATCGACCACGACGCCCGTGTCGAGAACGTCATAGGTGCTCAGCAGAATCTGGCGGCGACCCAATTCACGCATTGTTTTGCAGTCGGACATTGCGGCGTACTTCAAATAAGATCCGGAAAATATCTGCGGGGCATAGTCGTTGGAGTCGCCACAGCAGCTTGAGGATTCAGTGTAGCTCCAGGCGCCGGAATAAACGCCGATTTGTTGGACAGGAGAAATGCAAGCTTCGAAAAGAGCATGTTTCAGCAACCTGGGCACCTGATGATGCCAGCCGGGAAAACGTTCTGAATTGTCCATCATATACTCGGCGCCCCAGAAAGGAATCGTGCAGTTGAGCGTGTACGCCTTCCAGTCCCAGAAGAAATAGCCCCAATTGCTGCCGGTGGACCAATCCGACAAGAGTGTTTCCTTGAGATAACGGTCGCCGACATCGCGGGCTTTGACGATTGCATTGTCCTTGCCCGTATAGCCCATATCGACGAGTTCATCAAGAAAGCGCGTAATGGCCACGCTGCCGCCGGTCTGCAAGTTGCCGTCGGGATCCTTACCCCAAGGCACATTTTGCGGATTGGCGTATCGCGGCCATGGTCGTTTGCCGGGGGTGGAGTTGCACTTGGCGGCATACACGTCGCCCCAATGCTTGGCCATTTGGATATAACGCGGCTCGTTCAAAAAGCGGCCGGCCATGAGCATCTGCCGGCAAAGCTCGGCGGCGTAGTCGGTTTGAATGAATCCATCGGTATCGCTTTTGCCATAGTAGTTTCCGGCCGTGGGACAACTTATGGGAAACTTGGGCCAAGGATGGTCTTCGGGCGTGAGGCCGTAGTCGAGGATATAGTCGCTGTAGAGTTTCACCGGTCCGAAGCCCATTGGATCACCCGAGTATGCATAGTAACGCATCAAGGCGGGTACGACAAAATAGTAGCGGCTGCCCAAGTCGCCGTTGAGCCATTGGGTACGGAACTTTTTGTTGAAATGAGCATATCCTTTCGCCTCATACGGCTTGGGCAGCGTAATCTTGCCGTCTTTGTCGATATTCCACTGCGAGAAGTAAACGTACTCGGGAGCCGCCATGACGGCCTTTTTTGCATCGGCCCAGGGATAGCGTTTCAAGGTTTCCGCGCTGACGCGAACACGGAAATCGCAGGACCCGTTTTGGGTATCGCACCAGGGAGCGATAACGCCGTGGCGGTCTTCTCGTGCTTGGTGGGTGAAGTATCTGGCTGTTTTGTTTTCGGATTTCTTTTCACCGCAAATTCCCAGAGGGACCGAGAAGGCCAAGACGATCATGGGTAATAGTGCTATTCTCATTTATGTATCTCCTGTCAACGACGCCACCGCCGGTTATATACCGGCCGGCAAATCTTTTCAATGTTTGCTCATAAAACAGCATCTCCTCGTTGCTGTTTTTTGGCGATCTGTTTGCCGCTCTTCTTGGCTACGGCTCGCCAAATATCCTTGCGGCAAACAGTTCCGCGTGGGAACTCGGACTCGTAAGCCCGCAAGAATCGCATTCGCAGTGTGTTTCCAGCCCAAGCATGCCCCGCTGCGCTTGTAGCTAATCGCGCAAGATCCGCCACTTGACGATGGTGTGGCAAACGTTTGTGAATACGCACTCCGTCCAAGTCGATTAGGAGTGTCTTCAGCGAACTGGCCTTGTAACCGTCGTCATGCTCGACAACCAGCACATTACTGCCTTTCAGATCGCCGTGTGAAATTTGCCGGGCATGCATGCGGCCCAGCAGGCGGCCAAGACTACCTGCGCAGAGCGCGGCAAGTCTAAAACGCTCTTGCCGTGTCTGTTCTTTCAGCGACCAAGCCCAAATATGCAGGTTCCGGGCTCCGTCGATCCACTCGGTGGCCAGATAAGCGGCCCGTTCTTGCCACGGTTGAACTATAGCCGACGGATTCAAGCCGCTCGGTTCGCAAACCATTATCGGACGTGGCGTGGCGATGCCGCGTGAAATCAAGGCGTGTCCCAACCGCCAACCCCGCAGAGCCCGGCTGCTGCGAAACAGATTCAAAAAAGCTTTCCAGCGATTCTTTGCCCTGAATCGCTTGTAAGAAACCGCTTGCGGTCCGTGGTCGAGCCGCAAAGTGGCGCGGACCATCACGCTCGAATGTCCCAGTTTGACCGGCCGATCCAGATTCTCCCACAGTAGTGCATCGGGGCAAGCCAGGAGTTCATCCAATTCGTCCGGCGGAAAATCTCTGATTGCATGTACCCGAAGGTTGTTTTGCCGTTTTGTTGACGGGGCATTCGCGCGGGTTTTTTTCAAAACGTAAAAATCCCGGTTGGTCCGCATGGCTCGCCGGTCGCGTCTCCTATCGATGCGTCGCGAATAATCTCTGCGCAAAAGGTCGAATTGTTCGACCACTTCTTTGTCATCCGGTGCAACCAGATCGGGCCTGAGGGATTTGTACGCACGCCAGAATCGCCAACGTTCGACGAAGGTAGTTCGGTCGAACCATTCGGCGCAAAGAACCGTGAGGTTCGCTCGACTGGCAGGCCAATTCAATGGCTGTCCAAACCGTGCTGCGCTCATGTCGACGAGGAAGAACCTAGGTCCTGTTTGTACAAGAATATTGCCGGCATGAAAATCGCCGTGTTCCAGGCCGACTTCGTGTAGATTGGCTACGAACTTTGCCAGTCCTTCGACCACTTGCCGCCTTTGCCGGGCCTTTTCCTCTGATTGCAATGCCCCCAAAACATGGACCACGAACTGATCCAGCGTCCATGCGTCGCGAATTTCTTCGGAAACATAAAAGCTGTCTCGTACTACCCCGGCGCGGATCTCTTCACAAAGTGCGACCGGTAAGGCCGTCGATACGCCGCGCCTAAGCGCCTCCCGGGCATTCCACCACTCTCGTCGGGCTGCACTACCGCGAATCAGGTTCCTCAATAAATCCGCCAAACTACCGTATCGGTCGTACTTGACGAAGAACGAGCGATCTTGCCGAGAAAGAGCAACGCGATACACGGTTCGTCGCCCGCGCCGGCGGACGACTTGCGCTTCGCCGGAAGCTATCCACCTCTTCAGAAGCAATCCATCCGGG
>JAFGTN010000692.1 GCA_016934075.1 Pirellulales bacterium | reverse complement strand
TCCATGACTTATCTCCAGTACGCACTATTGCGATAAACCACTATAAACACTGTAGTTACGTCGCGCCACTAAAAAATGTCGCACACGCATGGTATCTTCTAGACGCCTCCTCTCGCACAACGGTGCGGTAATTTGCTAATCGGTTACTTCAATAGCGCCTGCATCACGCCGGCCTTCCGGGGCGTGGCCGGTAAAATCCTGAAGGAATGGGCCTGACAGTTCCCACGCGTATAACTCTTCGATGGTGGTCTTGGCGTCGTCGAGAGTGCCCAAGGCGATACGCAGAAAATCGATTTCACCTGCCAGACATCGGCCGGCTGGCGTCCCGCCAACGTATAGCGGCTGATTATTGGCGAGCGAGACGTCACCCAATCCGTCTCGCTCGGTATCGAGTTTTCCCTCGAGATAGAGACGTATTTTGCGCGATTTGCGATCCGCTTCGGCGATGACGTGGAACCACTTGCCGTCGGCGATGGAACGGGTGCTTGTGACCGATGCCGTCTGTTGGTCACCCGCGATCGTAAAAAGGAGATGGCCGTCCGGTCCGACCGCCAACTCATATCCTGCCTGGTTCTGCAGGTTGCCGACGAGAACCGATGACGCATTGACCGCTCCCACTTTTGCGTAGGCTTCGATCAGGAAATTGCTGCGATCGACACGCGGACTTCGATAGGCGGAAACGGATGAGCCGTCCTCGGAATCCGTGCTCAGTATCTCAGCCGATACCATCGCATAACCGTCTTTGCCGTTGAGCTTGAGTGCACCGTGGGTCCAGTCTTCCAGGGGACCATCCACGAATGCGGCGGGAGCAACATTCACAAGGCGAAGGGGATAGGTGGGTTGTTTATGGTAGTCCTCACGTTTCACGTAGTACGGAGCCAGATAAAAATGCTCGTCAGGAATGACAGAAGTATCATCGCCACGGGGATAGAAGTGCCACTCTCCCACGACCGCATAAAGCCCCCATGGCACGAAGACCTTGACGCCGTAGCCCTTGGCCACCGAAGTAGGCCGAAAATCATACGCCGCCGGATCGCGAAGCGGCGAAGTCGCCACGACTTCCCCCACATTACCAAGAGTGCCTTGCGCATGGAGAGCATCGCGCAAGCTATCAAGTGTTGCATACCACTGGCCGGTCGATTCAAAGACGCCAAACATCTTCGGAACGTTGTAGAAAATGTTGTTCGCGTAAAAGTTCGTGCCGTGGTCAAACGTTGAGCTTGTGGCTTTCGCGTCGGCCGCATTCGGGTCCGCCATCTGCTTGGACGGCTGGGCATGCCGGAAGACCATGTTGCCAATGTCGTCCCAGAGGTTGCCAAGATACTTATTCTGCCCGGCTACCGGCGCCTGACGCCGTGAGCCAATGACGAATCGGTAAGCCGTATTGTTGAATATGTAATTCAGGTAGCCGTGAATCTCTTGGAATGCCGCTGTGTTTCCCAGCGGACTGAGCGGGTCGCTGCTCTTGCCCCAGGCGATGTTATTGAAGTAGTACTGCTTGAATGCACCGTCCAGGTAGTAAGCATGGCCGAACCGGGCCGCGCCGGGCGCTTCGGGCGTGTTCTTGATTGCCCACATTTTGAAGCCCCCCGGATTTCCTGAGACGTTATCGAACACATAAGCCGGGCCACCCTGCCAGGTCTCGATGCCGCCCCAGTCATTGGTGTTCAGCAGGGAGTGGGTAACCTGGTTGTGATGGATCAGGATGCGCGACAACGGCCGGTCGGTCTGGGCGCGCGACCGCTTGCCTCCGTAGACAAAAATGCCGGATCCATATAGATGATCCAGCACATTGCCCGCCACCTCACACGTTTCAGCACAACCGATCTCAATGGCGTGACCGTGGCCGTAACGCGTGGGACGCTTGCCGATTTGTTCAAGCCGGTTACGCAGAACCATGACGTCGAAGAGCCGCGTGGTCGGCAACGCCTGCCCCCAGCCGCTGCCGTCGCTGACGTTGATGGCCCCGTGATCCGTCTCGCGGATCAGGTTGTCGCGGATCACCACGTCCGCGATCTGGGCACCTTCACCTTCAGGGACCAGCCGAACGGCTGTATTGATGTACTCAAACGTGCAATTGGCAACGGTGATATCTTGGCCTGGCCCGATGAGACGAATCACCGCCGGGTCCACATCTTTCCCTGCCACCGGTGGGGCCGCCAGGTCCCAATACGTGTTGGTGAATCGGAAGGTCAGACCGCTGATTAGCACATGCGCCGCCTCGGTCGCATCAATCAGTGTTGCGTACTTTGCCACCTCGATCTGTGTTGCATTGGGATCGCGATCATCGGGTAGATGCAAATACAGCCGCCCTCCCGAACCTTGCTTGTCGAAATAAAACTCGCCGTTCGGGTCGTCGAGATACTGCGGCTTGTCCTCAATGAAGTAGCGGCTATAACGGGGTAACTGATACGCGCCAGCGTCAGGCCCCCATTGGCCGTCAATCGCGAAGGCCTTCTTGTCCGGAAAATACTCCGCAATACGAGTGGGATATGGCGTTCCCATGACCCACCCGTACTCGGTCCACACATATGCGCCCTCATAGTAAGCGGGGTCGCGCGTCAGGTGTTCCGTATCCACGCCAAGCAGTTTCTTGCGCGAGCCAACCTTGACCTGGCGGAAGTGAGGATTGCCCGGATTATCAAACTGCCACCACTGACTCTTGACGTCATCCTCGTCCACAACCTGCCAGTTCGGCGTGCGAGCCAGCGGAATCCGGATGGGCATGCCTTTCTCGCCGATCATCCAGACATTCCGTGGGGCAAAATCGAGATCGGTGTACCAAGCCTTTTGCGGCTCAGGAATCAACGCGGCGGCATCAAGCGATTCCCCGCTACCGAGCGGAATGCCGATGGTCCCGGATTTCGTGCGGTCACCCCACCCGCTGTTGGGTGAAAGATAAACCGTAAGCAAGAATTTACCCAAACCGGGCTTGGATCGAGGCTTGATGCTGAATTCGTGCGAGCCTTTCGTGGCGTCGACGCTCGCGGGCCGGCCCACCGTGTTGAACCCACCGTAGTGCCCATCATCCTTCAACCAGTTCAGATTGGCTACCAGCTTTTGCCCCTCGAAGGTTTGGGGCAATTCGATGGACACCTTGAATGTGTGGCCGGCTTGGACGCTATCCGGATACGTGACCATTGCCCAGTCGTCCATCTTGCCAGTTGTTGTGCTGTCCTTCTTGGCCG
>JAFGTN010000691.1 GCA_016934075.1 Pirellulales bacterium | reverse complement strand
GCAGTAAGTGTTGGAATGGAAAGGAATTAGCTCCGGTTCAATCGGAATTTCGTTGGCGGTATATACCGACAAACTTGTCTCTGTTTCCGCTTTTAGCGGGGATCTCTTATATTCACTGTTCGTCGGCTCGTCCACATCCAATGCAAAACGTTCGCGATGAATTTCGAGACTTCCTTTTGCGGCTAGCGGACAACAATCTGCGTGCCAATGATTGGAACACGTTCGCAGTTCAGCACTATACCGATGAGGAAATCGAACAACTCAGGCAGGCCCTCGTAAAACGCTCACTCGACTTTCCTGATTGGCAGATCGGATGGATTCCTCGTGCGTTCCAGGATGCGGCGCGTGGGTTGGCCGAATGCCTACGAGGATTTGACGAGAACTCGATCCGATACTGGACGGAATGGTCTGAGATCGGTGACGATGGCATAATACACATCAAGGTGACATGGTTCGATTCCGAATCCCACTCCACTGGCGTTTGCGATATTTCGCCGGAGAACGGAGAATACGGATTCTGGAAATGGTTGATTTCAGACAATGAACTTCGGCGTGGGCGGAAGAGCAAGACTGACGTAGAATTACTCAAATCGCAATACGTACTTACAAAGTAACGCCGACGAACAAAGCCGTGAACCTGAGCGGCGAAGTCAGGCGGATTTGAAATGGAAACTCTTTTGTCGCCGCCCGGTTACGGCTGGCGTTACGACTTTCCACCCCTCAATTTTCACCCTTCCTGAACCTCCCCACTCCCATTTCGCTGCTCTCTCTTCACTCGAGCCCTCCTCACCTTCCGAATCCGCTCCGCCAACTTTTCTCCATCTTCTTTCGAATCCCTGATCTCAGTCAGCACCACCACCGCCACCTCGCCACCGTGAATATCGGCGACGAGCATGTTGTCCGTGATCCATTGACCGGCAGTGGCACGAATAACATCCTACCTTTGCTTAATTCGGCAGAGTGTAAGAACGATTCCGATGAAGGTGAGTAGTGAGCAAATTATGAGGGCAGATGGTTCGGGGATGGTAGTTGACGAAGAAGGTGCACTTGTAGTTCCAAATTGAGCTTGCCATATCGCAAGGTCCTCGGCACTCAGCGGATTAGGTGACTCACCCCGTTGCCAAGCCAAGAAGTCGTTGCCGTCTACGTCGCCGTCGTTATCCAAGTCAGCCAGGGTAATAGGCTTAAGAAGACTTGCGACACGGAATCCTACAAAGGAGCTCTCAAACGTTGGAGCGAAGAAGCCGCCTATACCGTACGTCCAGTTGGCATGCATATCATAAGATATAAAGCTGAAGCAGCCGCCACGCAGACCACGATATAAATCGTCGTCTATTAAAATGATTGACTCATTCCACTCCCATACGTTACCACACTGATCGTATGTACCGTATGCACTTGCGGAATTTTCAAACTCACCAACCTCGGTCGTCCAGTATGGACTGCCAACCGTATAACCAGCTGGATCAGGCCAATCTCCGTAATAGAACGTTGCGTTGTTGCCTGGATCGGGATCGATGAGATTATTGCTCGGTTCAATGTCGCTTTGGGTCGCATAGTCCCAGTAGTTGCCTGTCACACCGTCGTTTTTATGATAGGCCGCTTTATACCATTCGTCATCGTTAGGAAGAAAATACGTGGCATTGGGATTACGTACTTCACTTAGTCCATCGTTGATTGGGTTGATTGCATAGACACCGTCCTCGGTCGTGCCAGCGTCCTGTGCTCCGGTCGGCTGGCCATTCTCCAACCAGTTGATAAAACGCATCGCGTCAAGAAATGATACACAGTTCACTGGACGGTTTGCCCTATCGGCAGCAATCGAGTAATTGTAGCTACCCTCCACGCCAGTCCGTTCTATTTTGCAACCGGACTCTTCTGACCACATATCGGTGTTATATAGTCCATTGGGATCGGAGTCGGCCACCGCGTTAAGGAATTCGACATATTGGGCGGTTGTAGCTTCGTATTTGCTGATGCGGTATGTATAATCTACCCCTCCGCAAATGCGATTAGGCCCACCGCCACCAGCACCCCATCCTGAAAGCTCGCCCGCATTGCCCGGATTGCCGACACTGACCCAGTCTAACGTCACGCCGTGGACTAAGGTGGCCCAACAACTCGCGAACAAAAAGGCTGTCAGAGCTGCGGTGGTCTTCATTAGATCGCCCTTTTTCAAAGTGGTACTCGAAGCAGAGTTGGAAAACGATACACGCCAAGTACAATCCAAAGACGATTATAACAGAAATCCCCACTATTCAATTAGCTCGTGAAGATAATTTTCAGCCATTATCTTACGAAGTGCATGATGAAGAATCAGGTATTATTGTTCACATATGTGTGCCAAAAATGGTGTTGGGCATCATTACAGCCGCCCACAGTCGAAACGGCATTTCTATCTCACTAAAATCACACATTTACACTAATCCCATCCTTCCCGTCTTGCTTCCTCCACACCCTTGCCCTCCTCACCCTCCGAATCCGCTCTGCCAACATCTCCCCATCCTCTCTCGTATCCCTGATCTCAGTCAGCACCACGACCGCCACCTCTCCACCGTGGATATCGGCGATGAGCATACTGTCCGTAATCCATTGACCGGCAGTGGCACGAATTACCTGCATCCGTCTTCTCAGTTCAAATGGCAGCCATCTACCATCAAATCGTTGGCGACACGGATCAGGGATTGTCCGATTTCAATCGCCTCTTGTGTGGTGAATGGCATATGGAGTTCCCGATCATCATCGAGACCGTGGAGCTGAATAATCACCCAGACTTTTGCGCCTTCAGCTTTGATCGCCAGCTGGCCGTGGAATAATGATTTTTCAATCATCTGCGTGTTGACCTCTTGGTACGAGCGGGCCCGACGGTGATTTTACAGTGCGGCCGCTCATCTCCAGCCGCATACCACTTCGCCGCATAGAGCTTGGCCACCTGGCAATCGTTGGCCCAGAAGATGCCGTCCATCGCGTCCATGATCGCCTTAGCGTAGTTGTCCACATCGCCGAGCTTGTGATGCAACACGGACGGATTCGGTTTAGTCTTTCGCGTCATCGAGGCAGGCCGCGGCAGGACAATTTCCGTTTCAAGTACGATTGGTCCATCCATGCGTGGCCGGCCGTTGCTGGCCTTGATCGCCGCTTCACGCACCGCCAGCTTGAATACATGGATCGGATGGGACTTCGGTGCCTCGAATGCCATGGCCTTGCCGCCGACCACTCCGATCTGATGCCGTGGCTGCGGCTTGGGAATTGCGTCCACGTAAAAAGTGGTCCAGTCATCGGCATTCAGTTCGTCTCGGTCGCACATGGCTTTGCCTCCATTCGTGTTCGGTAACTTTCCCATCCGAAAAACAACTCCAGTGCTCCATGCAGCAGGCGGTCGAGCACCGCTGAGGTAAAGAGCTTTCTGGCCTCGTCGTAGTTTTGCACGTTGGTCGTGATCCAGGTCGATAGCCCGGATGAGTAACGCTTCTCGATGACATTGCGAAGTACGGACAATTCATAGGCCGTCAATTCGTCCCTGGGCGGGACTGGATCGGATAGGGCCAGAATCTGTGGTGTGTAGAGCTGCTTGAAAAAATCGCCTGTACCGTCTTGAGCGATCGCCGCTTTCACTTGCTGGAACAATTCCAGGCCGTCATGCCAACGGACCGTGAAGCCATGCGTCAAAATGGCCTCCCGCAGACAGGCCATCAGCAAATGGTCCTTCCCCGTACCTGGCGGACCGAGCAGGACCAGACCGGAGCCATTCGCAATTCGTTCTGGCATGTTCGTGGTGAACGATCGCAATTCGTCGCGGACCGAGGTCTTCCGCTTCGAATCCCGCCCACGGATATCGAAATTTTCGAGTGAACACATCGCGTAACGCTGGCCCCGCCGCTTGACCAACTCGAGGAAGGTGCACCAGCGTTTTCTGGGATCCTCGATCCGGTTTGCATACGGCGAGAATGCACCGGCTGCCATCCTTGATTCGAAGCGGGCCAATGCCGTCTTCAGATCAGCTTGGCGGTCTGAGTGTCCCGTATCCCGCCGGTGGATTGCCATCGATGCGTTGGTTTCTTGAGTCGAGCACATGTTTGCCTCGCTTATCTTTCCAAGTTTC
>JAFGTN010000690.1 GCA_016934075.1 Pirellulales bacterium | reverse complement strand
CCAAGTACGGGTTCCTCTTCTCTATTCACGCCAAACAGAGAAGAGGAACCCGTACTTGGCAAGGCTCAAACTGCCGCAAGCGGCTGGGCTAAAAAGCCTGTCCTCTGTCATCTCCTCTGTCCTCTAACTAAATCGCCCGCTAAATTATACGAAGACCCTAATTTTGTTTTATCCGGTTACACTCTTGCCAGGGATCCGCCCTGGTATAGTTCCAAATTGAGCATAAACTCTTCGGTGTCGTCGATGGCACGGTCGCCGTCTATCATCTCCTTGATAAGTTTGCCCGCCAGACGCCCGGTTTCGGTTCCGTCGACGGTAACCGAAGTGATCCGGCTGGTGAGGGCTCCTTTTCTCGCCTTGCCTCCGAAACTGATCAACGAAACATCTTCCGGGATCCTATATCCCATCTGCGTAAGGACCAGATATGCCAACGCGGCGTCATCGTCGAAACAGAACATCAAAGCGGTGGGCCGATTGTCCTCGGCCATCAGCGAAGAAAGCCTCTTGGCGATGTGTTTCTCACGACTTGTGCGGTCGTGATGATTATTTATATCGTCGTTGAAGCAGGCGATGTTGACCGTACCGCCCGCCGGAAGAACCGCGTCGCGCATACCTCCTATATACAATCCAGAGCCATCGCTAACCGCGCTACTCATCACCATGGCGATATTGCGATGCCCGTGATCGACGAGGGCCTGACCGGCAAGCCGTGAAATCTCTGTAAAAGGCAAGGCGACAAGAGGCGTTCGCACACCTTCCACGCGCCGGTGGCAACATACCACGGGTATGTCGTTTTGCTGCAGAAGCCGGATCTGATGCGGCGGTCCCGGGAATATGCTGGGCACGATAACCACGCCGGCAACCCGCTTCTCGAGCAATTGCAGAATGATATTGCCCTGCCGCTGGGGATCATCCCGTGAATCGCTCATCAAAACCTGGCTATGCATCTTCTCCGCAGCCATCTCCAGCCCACGGAAAAGGGCCGGATAGGGCTCCACCGAAGTTTCATTGACGATCAACCCCAAGGCGTCCAGGCGGCGCGGTAACTGCTGGTGGGCACCTTCGCGGATAAATGTCCCTTTCCCGCGAACGCGACGAATAATGCCCTCATTGTCGAGTTCGACCAAAGCGCGACGGATCGTGTTAGGCGCCACGCCGTGAATGTTAGACATCTGAACGACAGTGGGCAAAAGATCGCCCGGCTTAAGAATGCCCGAGCGAAGATCCGCAAGTATCACCCGCTTGAACTTCTTATACTTTAAAGACTTTTTACCGGAGCCGCGACGCGCGAATGCTGCCAACGAAACACCCGTAGTATCTTCGTTGCGATTATCGACTAATCGATCTGTCTGCTGTTCTGCCTCAAACATGTATTCATCTCGGGCTCAAAACAGAGAGCGTGGTTCGCCAAATAGACTGGACAATAACTCCCAACATTTGGTGTTGTAACAATAATTGACTTTGATTTCAAGCAAATCATGCTTGTACCAGCATTTTAGATGTGACGATCTGATAATATCCCTTAAATTCAAGCATATAACAAAGTATCATAGCTGTACATTATAACTCTATGCTACTATACTTGCAAGTGGCACCAATGCCCTTTGAAACCATACTTGCCCCGAATCCGCACGCCACTAGCCCCAGATTTTTCATGAACCATCGATTGTGCATCACATACTAACCCGAAGCGCAAGCGAGGAGAGATAGTCAAGCAACACGCCGTCTTTCCCTCGCTTACGCTTCGGGTTAGTATTGTCCTTGAGAAATCAAGGCTGTGATAAGCCTTGATAGCTTTTCTGAACATCTTGAGACACCCGAATCCAAAAGGTGTATATCTCACTACAAGGACTAATACTTTGGACAACGACATTCCATACCTGCTTCTAACCCCCGGTCCGCTGACGACCTCGAGAACTGTCAAGCAGGCGATGATGCGGGATTATTGCACCTGGGACGACGACTATAACGCTATAGTCAGCGATGTTCGCCGGCGACTGGTCGCTCTGGCGGGCGGCGGCAATTATACAGCGGTGCTGATGCAAGGCAGCGGAACGTTTTCGGTGGAAGCCACGCTCGGCTCGGTAGTACCGCCCGACGGCAAGCTGTTACTGGTCGACAATGGCGCGTACGGGCATCGGTTGGTCGAAATCGCCGAGCGGCTCAATATCGATCACGTGGTTGTCAGCCTGCCCGAAATACAAGCCGCCGACCCGTCAGGCATCGAAGAAACACTCGCCGCCGAGCCCGGCATTACGCATATAGCCATGGTCCATTGCGAAACCACGACCGGGCTCCTCAACCCGGCGGCCGAGGTCGGAAAAATAGCCCGTAAACACGGTGCAACCTACATCCTCGACGCAATGTCTTCCTTCGGTGGCGTTCCCATGACTATGGAAGATGTCGGTGCACACTACCTGATATCGTCGGCCAACAAGTGCATCCAGGGCGTGCCCGGCTTCGGTTTCGTTATCGCTCACCGGCCCACGTTCGAACAAACACGGGGCTGGGCCCGCTCGCTCAGCCTGGACCTTTTCGACCAGTGGCAAACCATGGAATCCGGCGGCGGCAAGTGGCGATACACTTCGCCCACGCACACCGTGCGGGCATTCGTCCAGGCGCTCGACGAACTCGACGAAGAAGGTGGGATCAAAGCCCGATCAAAACGCTACGCCGAGAACCATCGCCTGCTCGTCGAGGGCATGCAAAGAATCGGATTCCGCACCCTCATCGCGCCCGAGCACCAGTCGCACATCATCACCTCGTTCCTCTACCCCGACGACGCGAAGTTCACCTTCGATGCCTTCTACAAAGCAATGAAAGCCCGCCGCTTCGTACTCTACCCAGGAAAAATCAGCAACGCCGACACTTTTCGAATCGGCAACATCGGACATGTTTTCCCGGATGATATACGATTGTTGCTCAAATGTGTCGACGAGGCGTTGGAAGAGATGGGGGTGAGAATATAGCCAAGAACGTCATTTCACACTGCATCAGGACAGCATATATTGCTTATTACGCCTGAATTTGGTGGCCAACACGTTTTTCGATTTACACTTTTTTGATTTGTTGGATGAGTAGAAATTAGGACGCAATCTATGAGAACGGAATTTGTTACTAGTAGGCAGGATGGAACCTTGATTGTCGGTGCATCAAACGGGAAGGATGACTATATTCTTTGGCAACGATCAGAGCACGAACGAGATCATATTTATTTTGAATTCCGTGATCAGTTCAATTCTGGATACAACATCGTAGAGGAATGCACAATTGATAATGATGGTTGCCACATAGTTCTAAACAATGGAGACATGGTTCATTTTTATTGGCAACCTCCAAGACATACAAATCTAGAGGATTTCGTTTCTGAACTAACAAGTTTATATGGCGAAAATGCGTCTATGATCGATGACTCACGGTCAACAGAATAGCACCCTAAAAACCAACGAGTGCATTATTCCGAGTACTACCAGATCGATTTTACGACTACCCGGGCGGGTGACACTAGCTGCTTGTCAGCCAATGTCGGACTGTAGATCGACACGTAAAAAGTCAGGGTATGGTCAGGAATCACCGGACCAAGGTATTTATGTATGAGGTGTGAGGCATTGCCCACGGTCGAGAGTTGCCCTACTGAGATTTGGGATGATGTCGGATGACGTTCCAAAGAAGAATGGACCATCACTCAAACACTGGCTGACAAGCAGCCAGTGGCACCGCGTTGATCCAAGACAAAACAAACCTACGATTCTAAATCGTTACATATCTTCTTGACAAGTGCTAAGCGATCTATTATTTAAGTTCTTCAAGAATTTAGTGGATGAAAATGATGTCAGCTTGCCTTCGGCAAGAGGTTTTTAAGGCATGGGCTAACAAAAGTATATTGACTCAAGCCGAACTACAGGGTGATAATACCGTGTTCAAGTGAAGCGGAGTTTGGCTCTGCTGAGGAGCAATCGACCAAGGAATAACCGGATGCTGACGGAAGTATATGAAGTATATTCTGTCGTGGTTCCTCGGATATTCCATGGTCCGAGGAGCTTCTTTTTCATACTTTTGTTAGCCCATGCCTTAAAAACCTTCGTGCGAAGCACGACAAGGCCATTTTTGCCCAATAAATTCCGTGAAGAACCATTATTTATAAAAGTGCGCTATAAGAGGGATTCACATCGAAATAGGGAAGAACATGTCAACTAAAACAGATTGTTCGCGGCGTAATTTTCTCTGCGGCACGGGTGCGGCGTTTGCGGGATTGTTGGGCGGGCAACTGATTTCCGGACGGGCAAACGGGGCCGAAGGGACTGATAACTCCCAGCAGCGGCTTTTGCTGAGTTCGCCCTTGACACACTCCGACTGGATGCTCAAACCGGGAATCGCCTGGGGCCCCGCGGGCGTGCGTCACATGCTCGACATGTGCAAGGCAAGCGGATGGTCGAGGGTACATTGGCGGGTTTTTGACGGCGGCCGGACGATGTATCACAGCAAACTGGCCGACCCACAGGGAAAATGGGAGCAGGATAATTACCACCGCCATCACGGCAACCTCGACATCTTGCAAAAGGTGGAGAGCCTGGATTATTCCACCTTCGATACGCTGGCCGAGGCGGTCGAGTACGGTCACAAAATCGGTCTGCAGATCTACGCCTGGATCAGCATCAATGAAGATGACCACGGCTGGGGAATTCGCAGCCGCTTTGTCAAACAGCATCCACAGTTCCGCTGGTGCAAGCGCGACGGGACCGTCTATCGCTCGCAGTTGAGCTTCGCCTTTCCCGAAGTCATGCGGTACAAGCTGGCGCTGGTCGAAGAGTTGATAGACGGCTATAAAATCGATGGGCTATTTTTCGACTGGATCAGAACGGGCGACGTCCGCGATAATCCGCAAAACGACGCCCAAGGCGTGGCCGATCACGGCTACGAAAAACCGTTGATAGATGGATTCAAGGCAAAATACGGCATCGATCCCCTGACACTGCCCAACAGGGATGATCGCTGGGTGCGATATCGCGCGCAGCCCCATACCGAATTCATGCGCTCCGCTCGCAAGTTGGCCCGCGGCAAAGACCTGCCGGTTTCCGCCATGGTGCAACACCCTTGGGCATACAGGGGAGATCGCAACAAAATCGACGGCAACCTGCGCGGCATGCTTTTGGATACCACTACCTGGGCCGAGGAAGGACTGATCGATGAAATAGTAGCGGCCGGCTATTACTTGGATGGCGGTACTCCGGCCAAGGCTTTCAACGCGCTTCGTGAGGAAACCAAAAACAAAGTCGACGTCGTTCTTTATTGCTGGGTTCCACCAGATGCAGCCGCTTTCGAACGGGACTTCGCCTTGGCGCAGACACTGGGCACAAAACAAATGCTCTTCTGGGAAGCCGATTACATCGACAACCAATCCGGCTCTCACAAAACGGAAACGCAAAAAGCCATGCGCGCCCGATCGCGGATGCTTTAAGCCCATCAAATCGCGACAGTGCCATTCGTGCCAGGTACATTTTGTGTTTTTTTGCTGGAGAACATGAAGTGATGAGTAAAAATCTAGTCGATCAGCAGCTTCGTTACAACAAAAACAACTTGACAAAGCCATTGTAGAGGCTGCCCGTGAGAAGCGATATAAGGACGTTAGGAAGCTTATAAACAATGTCAGGATACTTCTTGACGCCGGGGCTGATCCGCATGCAAAAGACCGAAAAGGTGAGACGCCCGTCGCTTTGGCAAAGCGGCTTGGACGTTCGGAGATCACCGAAGTTCTGGAGTTGGCCGCAGAACGCAGAACCGCCTCACCGAAACAGAAGTCCCCCCGCCATTTACAAAAGGGATCTTCACGGAATTTAGTGGGTGAAAATGATTTCAACTTGCCTTCTTTTGTTAGCCCATTCCTAAAAAACCTTCGTGCGAAGCACGACAATACCATCTTACCCACTGAATTTCGCGAAGAATCAAAAGTATTGACAAGCAGTTTTATTCTGTTAGATTGTTTGAGTTGACATACGCGAGGTGTACTACTGGAATTACACTTGGAAGATATTTAAACACAACGAGGAGACTGTTAATGATGGGTAAAGAGATTCAAGCGAAGTGGTTGATTGCTGTTTTGGTGCCGGCCTTGACGGTTACAGCCGCACAGGCCGTGACTATCGAAACCGTGCCGGTGGGGAACGTGGGAAACTCAGCAGACATGAGGTACAACCTCGTCGACCGTCCAGAGGGTTATGGTGCCGTGAATTACTCCTACAACATCGGCAAATACGAGGTCACCGCCGGGCAGTACTGCGAGTTTCTCAACACCGTGGCCGCCAGCGACCCATACGGGCTCTACAGCTTAAGCATGACAAAGCAAGATTATACAAGTATGCTAGTGACCGGGGATGGCTACGTCGGATGCCAGATCACGCGGCACGGCACCAGCGGGAATTACACTTACGATTTCAGTGGGCGGCACATCGGGTCGGAGGCCGACTGGGCCAACCGCCCGGTAAACTGCGTCGACTGGGCCGATGCGGCCCGCTTTGTCAACTGGTTGCACAACGGGCAGGGCAACGGCGATACCGAAGACGGAGTGTACGACTTGTCGGCTACCCATCCATGCTATGACGAAAATGGAAATATCTCTGATATAGGGGGATTTAACGCGGCCATGATGGCCGTCACTCGCAAGCCGGGCGCCAAATGGGCAATTCCCACAGAAGACGAATGGTATAAGGCGGCATATCACAAGAATGACGGCATTACGGGCAACTACTTCAACTATCCGACCGGCAACGACAGCGTTCCAAGCAACGACCTGGTCGATCCCGACCCGGGCAACAACGCCACGTTCTACGACAGCGGCTATACAGTTGCCAGAGAGTACGAGAAAACAGAGGTTGGCGCCCATGAGCATTCCGAAAGCCCCTATGGAACGTTCGACCAGGGCGGCAACGTGCAGGAGTGGACCGAGGCCGTCGTAGGAACAGCCGGGCGAGGTATCAAGGGTGGCGCGTACGATAGCAATGAAGCACACATATCCGCCGAGGAACGAGGCATCTCAGCCGCCCCATTTATAAATACCTGTGATATCGGCTTCCGAGTCGTACAGGTGCCCGAGCCCGGCAGTTTAACCTTGCTGCTATGCGGGCTGGCAAGTTTGGTCTGTCTGCGACGTCGAAGATAATCACTTTTCCTTTTGCATTGGCGGTTTATACGTCCGTGACGCAAGAGCTGTAGGGTGGTTCGCGACCCGGCAAGGGAACACAGCCGAGGGCGGCTGTGCTATATGCCGATCAAGACCCGGCCTACGGATTACTTTTAACCTCGCGTCAATTTCCAGAACTCGTCGCGCATGGCCAAGATGTTTTCGGCCGGTACGTCGTATTGGATGTTGTGCACCTGGGTAAATACCCAATGCGCGTCGTGCCCGAACTCTTCCAATCGGCGTCGCACGTCGGCGCGAACCACGTCGGTGTCGGGGTTGTTGAGTGCGTGTTGCGTATCGCAGCCACCGCCCCAGAAGGCGATGTCGCGGCCGTACTCGCGGACCAGGTCGCGGGGATTCATGCCGTCGGCACTTACTTGTACGGGATTCAGGGCATCGACACCCATCTCGATCAGTGAAGGTACGAAATCCGACACGGCGCCGCAGGAGTGCATCACCACTTTCTTTCCGGCGGCTTTGATTTTTCCAACCACTTCGGATATGTAGGGGAAGATCATTTCGCGATGGGTTTTGGGCGATATGATGCCGGATTGTTGCGTGCCCAGGTCGTCGGTGAGAAAGACCACGTCGATATAATCGCCGAATGCTGCCAGGAAGGTGTCGACGCGGCGGAGATAAACCTGGTGCAGCTTGTCCAGCAGGGCGTGGGCCATGTCCTTGTCGACCATCAGATCGACGAGGAACTGTTCGAATCCCCGCATCACCTGCCCGCTTTGCAAGTAGTGCAACCGCCAGAGCCCCACGACGGCCCGGTCGGTGGATTCATATTGTATCTTGGCCCGAGCGGCCAGGTCCTCGATCGGTTCGTCGTAGGTCGCCGAATAGTCCCAGCGTTCGAATAACTCGTCGAAGCCGTCGAGTTCGCCGGCGGATGTGATATGGGCCAACGGCGTGCCCACCGGATCGATATAATATGCGCCGGCGGCGCGCACGCCGCGTATTTCGCCGTCGGCGTTTTTTAGGACCGAAGTGCCGTCGGGCAGGTCCTCGATGAGATAATTATTGGGTACGACCATATCCACGCCGAATGGTGTGTTCCAGATCTTGGTTTCCTTGGATCCGAACCAGAGACACTCGGCGTCGGTTTGCAACAGGTCCATCAACTCGCGCTCCGGCTGGGCGATAAGTTGTATGAGACAGCCGCAATCGATGGGCTTATCGGGCAGTATACCCAACTTGTCGCGCAGCTTCTTGTAGGAGATCGCGTGTACGGCCGAGCAGTCGGTACCGGCCAGATCGTAGGGAATACAGTCGGTTTTTTGGCGATTCAAGGTTGCCAGGACTCGTTCTCGGCCGGTCATTTTGTGTCTCCGAATAAAGAGTTTTATGGTGCGTCGCGGACGCACCCTACTTGTCTAAGTTTATAAAAGGGAGTCCAAATATTCTTTCGCTTCGCGGCCGGCTTCGTCGGGATTGTCGATGTAAGGATACAACTCGACGGTGACCCAGCCGGAGTAATTTGTTTTTTCGATTTCTCTTAGCACCGCAGCGAGGTTGATTGCTCCGCGGCCGGGCACGAGGTGGGCATGTTCGCGGTTGGGGGCGATGTCTTCGATATGATAGTGACGCGTATGAGGTGCCATCCGCTCGATCCAGAGTTCGGGATCTTCGCCCACGCAGTAGGCGTGTCCGATGTCGAAGTTCAGGCCGACCCAAGGCGAATCCACGCGGGCGGCGAATTCGAGATATTGCGGAAACGTTTCTATCAACAGGCCCGGTTCGGGCTCGATCAACAGCAGCACTTCTAACTGTTCGGCCAGCTCAACGCAGGGCATCAACTCGTCGTAGAACAGGTCCGTGGCTGCCTGGCGGGACTGTCCCTCGGGTAGAGGGCCGCCGGGTTCGGTTTGAATCGACGGGGCTTGAAGCTCTGCGGCCAGTCGCAGAGCGCGCTTGGTATGTTCTCGACGGATGGCCCGGTAATGTCGGTCGGATTCAATCCAGGACGGGTGCCAGTATGGCTGTCGAGGATCGGCAACGGCGTTCATCATGAAAGCGTTCATGTTGGCAATTTCCAGGCCGTACTCATCGAGACAACGCCGAATGGCCGTCTTTCGTTCGTCCAGCAGATTAGCCGGCCAGGCGTGCGGAACGTCGGCCAACAGTTCCAGGCCGCCGTAGCCCAAGGCTGAGATGCGGCGGATCGTGTCCTCGATGGAAAATTGCATATACGCGTTGGAACTGTAGGAAAGTTTCATTGTGTGGGTATTCCCGGAATCGCGTGGCCTCATACAGCTAAAAGTGTAACATCTTGTTGTATCTAGTGTAAGGTGCCTGTGGGAGTACCGATATATGGGGCGGCGGTTGAAATGATTTGATCTGATTGGTATGCTTTTTTAGAACGTGTTTAAAAATGGGTGCCACTGCTGGCTTGTCCAGCAGTGCAGAGCACATTTCCCGAGAACAAACACTGCTGGACAAGCCATCAGTGGCACACGACGGAAAAGCGATACACCACCGAACTTCCACGCTTACCCAGATTAAGCTAAATGTCAGGACGACTCCTAACCATCGGCGACATACATGGATACACGGCCGCATTGGATGCCGTGGTGACGGCTGCGGATATTCAGCCGGAAGACACGCTTGTGGCGCTGGGCGATTATATCGACCGCGGACCGGACAGCAAGGGAACGATCCAATACTTGATCGACTTGTCCAAGCGCTGCCGGCTCATTCCCATCCTTGGCAACCACGACCAGATGGCCCTGGCCATGGGGGTTATGGGACCTGGTGCCATGGACGATTGGCTGAAGTTTGGCGGAGACGCCACGCTTCGCTCGTATGGCTGCAAGTCGCCCGGCGATTTCCCGGTCGAACATATTGATTTTTTGGCCGAATGCCTGGACTACTACGAGACGGAAAAATACTTCTTCGTCCATGCCAGCTACCAGGAAGACCTGCCGCTTGCCGAGCAAACTCCCGATATCTTGCGATGGGATACGCTTAGAAGGAGAGTGCCCGGCCCGCACTGCTCGGGCAAGACGGCCATCGTGGGGCACACGGCCCAGCCAGACGGCGAGATCGTCGACATCGGGCACCTGATCTGTATCGACACCTGGATCTACGGCGAAGGCCGGCTCACGCTCATGGACGTCAACAGTCGAGAGCTGTGGCAAGCGGATAAAACCGGCAAGTTGCGCGGTAAATAATGGCGTAGAGTGCTTCGCCGCGCACCATGCATGAATGTGAACCGTTTTGAGGTGCACTTCTGGCTTGCCCAGCAGTGTATTTACGGCTAATGCACTTTTCACTGCTGGGCAAGCCAGCAGTGGCACCCATTTCAAAGCACTTTTTAAAAGCCGCATTCCAGGATCTCGTACGCATCCCAAATCCAGACACAGACAACGGAAGCCAAAAAGTTAAGTCCCAATGATGTGCGCATGCTGGTTCCGCCACGTTTTGTGATTTGCCATAAGAGTTGGTCGCCTTCAAGTCCTTGGGCTCGGATTTCGGCAATTTGTTTTTTCGCGTGCCACAGGTAACATCGGTTGGCCAGCATTCCGCATATGATGTCGATCGCGAGTTCGGATCCAAAATCCACCAGCGTTGGTACTTCTTCATGGCCTAGGATTCTGATGCATACAAAATCCTCCAGAATGGCCTCGACGCAAATGAACGACCAGAATAAGGTGAACACCAGGTACATTTTCCGGTAGGCAAGCCATAGCGGTGCTATGAAAAAGGCCGCCCAGTTGAATCCAGCGTTATTGTCTCCAGCATGGATTATGGATGCCCATTTCTGCAAATAATAATCGGCCTTGGGGCCGACGAAGGCTTGAAGCTCGGCTTCTAGGGCATTTTGGGGTGTGAGCAGGTTTTGGCTGAACTCGGTGGGTGAGTAATCCGGCGCGGCATATGGATTCTCTTTTTGATCGAATTCTTGGCTATCCGACATGAAAAGGCCCTCCGATGTTTACTACGAGCAGAACGTTAACTGTATATGATGTGTAATGTACCATAAAACCAGAGCTGAACAATACCCTTGTTGTGGTGGGGATAGTTTGATATAAGTGCCCGGCCGTTTTAGCAGCTCGTTGACAAAATCGGTTACGCGAGTTGTGGGTGCCACTGCTGGCTTGTCCAGCAGTGTTTTTCTGGGAGTTTATTGCATTCACTGCTGGACAAGCCAGCAGTGGCACCCTTTTTCAACGGGCTGTTAAGCCTTTCATATATATTGTTCGCGTTTTTCTCGGGGAGATTCCTTTTGCAACGTTTGTTGTCGGCGATATTGCTTTTGGCCGTATTGATTGCGTCGGGGTGCTCGCGACCTTTGGCCGAGATGATGACCTCTACACCCAACCGCTTCAATCCCATGGCCGACATCGAGCGACCTTGGCCTTCGGCCGAAGAGATGGCCGGCGCCGATCAGACGTTCATGGTTGAAGTCGGTCCGCCGCATGCCAAATTGTCGGTTTCGATTGTCGAGCCGGACGCTGACTTCATGGCCGAACAT
>JAFGTN010000689.1 GCA_016934075.1 Pirellulales bacterium | reverse complement strand
CGGGCACCTTTGCCGCTGGGCGTGTTCATCACCAGTTGTATATTGCCATCAACCATAAGGTCCAACAGGTTTGGGTGTCCTTGCTGAATTTTCTTGACTACTTCGACATGCATGCCGGCCTGTTCAAGCAGTTCGGCCGTGCCGCGTGTAGCGATCAGTTGGTATCCGAGTTTTTCCAATCGCGCGGCCAGGCCCACAATATAGCGTTTCTCTCGGTCGGCCACACTTAGAAAGATTTTTCCCGACGGCGGCAAAATGCATCCGGCGGCCATCTGACTCTTTGCAAAGGCCATCGAAAACCGCTCACTCACGCCCATCACCTCTCCGGTGGATTTCATTTCCGGACCGAGCACGACGTCCACGCCGGCGAACTTGACGAAGGGGAACACGGCTTCCTTCACCGATACGTGGGCCGGGATGGGATCCCGGTCGTATCCTTGTTCAGCAAGGGAAATCCCAGCCATGACTTTGGCCGCCGCCTTGGCCAAGGGCATGTTCGTAGCTTTCGAGACGAACGGAACCGTGCGACTGGCGCGGGGATTGACTTCCAACACATACACGATGGGACGACCCGATTCCCTCTTCACGGCAAACTGCACGTTCATCAGTCCAATAACATTCAACTCGCGAGCCATGGCACAGGTTGCCTCGCGGATTTCTCCAACCACCGGCCCCGCCATGCTGTAAGGCGGGATGGCACAAGCCGAATCGCCGGAATGTACGCCTGCTTCTTCGATGTGTTCCATTACACCGGCCACGATCACCTGTTCGCCGTCCGAGATGGCGTCAACGTCTACCTCGGTGGCATCTTCCAAGAAGCTGTCGATCAGAACCGGCTGGCCTTGGGCCACGACAAAGGCCTTGGCCACGAAACGCTCCAGCTGGCCCGCATCGTAGCATATTTCCATGGCACGACCGCCCAACACGAAACTGGGACGCACCAGAACGGGATAGCCGATCTTCTCCGCGACCAGGCGGGCCTCGGGCATTGTTCGAGCGATGCCGTTGGGCGGCTGCTTGAGATTCAAACGGTCCAAGAGATCCTTGAACCGCTCGCGATCCTCGGCGTCCTCGATCGTGTCGACACTGGTTCCAATGATGGGCATGCCCGCGTTTGCCAAAGCTCGCGCCAGGTTCAACGGTGTCTGCCCGCCGAACTGCACGATGATACCGTCGGGCTGCATGCGATCGCAGATATTCAAGACATCTTCGGTCGTAAGCGGCTCGAAAAACAGGTAGTCGCTCGTATCGTAGTCGGTACTGACGGTTTCCGGGTTGGAGTTGACCATGATCGACTCGATACCCAGTTCGCGCAAGGCGAAACTGGCATGGCAGCAACAATAGTCGAACTCTATGCCCTGGCCGATGCGATTGGGTCCACCGCCGAGGATGATAATCCGCCGCTTACCGGGTTCCTTGGGCGGAGTCTCGTTTTCGTCTTCGTAGGTCGAATAGTAGTAGGGCGTATAGGCCTCGAACTCGGCCGCGCAGGTGTCGACGCACTTGAACGTGGCCTCGATGCCACGACGTTTACGCTCGGCGCGGACATCCATCTCGGTCACATTCCAGACGACGGACAACTGACGATCGGAAAAGCCCAACTGTTTGGCCTTTTTCAACAAGGCGTCGGGAACAGTAGCCATATCGCCGCAGGCGGCAAGCTCGTCTTCGAACTCCACCAGTTCCACGAGTTGGTCGAGGAACCAGGGATCGATGCCCGTGATCTCGTAAATCTCCGCAATCGACATACCCAATTTGATGGCGTAACGCAAGTACCAGACACGTTCGGCCCCGGGATTGGCCAATTTGGTAAGCACTTCGTCCTTGTTCGGCTGCAGGTTGGTACCCCAAAGATCCTTGCTACCGTCGCAGCCGAATCCGAATCGTCCCACCTCGAGCCCCCGCAGCGCCTTCTGGAAAGATTCCTTGAACGTGCGACCGATGGCCATGGTCTCGCCAACGCTCTTCATTTGCGTGGTCAGAATCGAATCGGCCTCGGGAAACTTCTCGAACGTAAAACGTGGAACCTTCGTCACCACGTAGTCGATCGTCGGCTCGAAACAGGCCTTTGTCTGGCGGGTAATATCATTGGCCAACTCGTGCAGCCGATAACCCACGGCCAATTTGGCGGCAATCTTGGCGATGGGGAAGCCCGTGGCTTTCGAAGCCAAGGCACTGGAACGGCTCACGCGAGGATTCATCTCGATCACCACCATGCGACCCGTGTCGGGATGAATGGCGAACTGGATATTCGAACCGCCCGTCTCCACACCGATCTCGCGGATCACGGCGAACGAAGCGTCGCGCATCCGCTGATATTCTTTGTCTGTGAGCGTTTGTGCCGGTGCCACCGTGATCGAGTCGCCCGTATGAACGCCCATGGCGTCAAAGTTTTCGATCGAACAGATGATCACGCAATTATCGTCCGCGTCGCGCATGACCTCCATTTCGAACTCTTTCCAGCCGTGGATCGACTCTTCCAGAAGCACTTCGTGGACTGGTGAGGCGTTGAGACCGTTGGTTACCAGTTCGTCGAATTCTTCGCGGTTGTAAGCCACGCTCGATCCGCTGCCACCGAGAGTGAAACTGGGACGCACGACACAAGGCAAGCCGATCTCTTTAAGTATCTCGCGGGCTTCTTCGATAGTTTTGACCGTCTCGCCGCGGCAGATATCCAGGCCGATGCGTTCCATGGCGGCTTTGAACTGCTCGCGTTCCTCGGCCTTGGCAATCACCTCGGCGTTGGCGGCGATCATCTCCACGCCGTATTTTTCCAACACACCATGTTCGGACAGTTCCATGGCCAGATTCAAACCGGTCTGTCCACCCAACGTAGGCAACAAGGCGTCGGGACGCTCCTTCTCGATCACTTTCTCGAGAATCTGCCAGGTCAACGGCTCGATGTAGGTCTGGTCGGCCATTTCCGGATCTGTCATGATTGTGGCCGGGTTCGAGTTAACCAGGGACACTTCATAACCTTCCTCACGAAGGGCCTTACAGGCCTGCGTTCCGGAATAATCGAATTCGCAGGCCTGTCCGATTATGATGGGACCGGAGCCGATAAGTAGAATTTTATGGATGTCGTCTCGACGTGGCACTAGTGAGCTTCCTGTGCTTAAAATGGGGGGTAGCTCGACGTGTTTCTCTACCTAACCGGGATTTCGAGCCTGTTTTGGCGGCAAAACCCAACCTTCGAGCTATGGGTATCGGTCTAAAATCTCTCGATGTTAGCATGTTTGGGAGAGGTTTTACAAGGGGCTCCCTTCTGCATGGGGGTTACAGCGGGAGGGCGAAGCTCCCGCTGAGCCGAATTATATGTTGATGTCCCTCACTTACCGACTCAGCGGGAGTCTCTCCCTACCAAAACACTTCCCCCTCGTCCTTCGTTGACAAATCACCCTAAGCCTTTTAGAGTTAATATGTTGGATACGTTTTACCTTTAAATTTAGAGCCCATAGAGGCAAGGTATTTCACAGTGGCCGCTAAAGCATGGGGTGGAGTTTTTGACGAGGCGACCGACCGAAGGGTCGAGGAGTTTACCGAAAGCATAAGCTTCGATCGTCGACTCTACAAACACGATATTACTGGATCGATCGCCCATGCCCAAATGCTGGCAAAGGTTGGTCTCATCTCAACCGACGAGTGCCAACAAATTGAGCAGGGGCTAATGGAAATCCGCGCGGAAATTGAGCAGGGTTCTTTTGGGTTCTCAATCGAACTCGAAGATATTCACATGCACATCGAGCGCGCGTTGATCGAACGGATCGGCGACACGGGGCGCAAGCTTCACACCGGCCGCAGCCGCAACGATCAGGTTTCGACCGATCTGCGGCTATGGGTGCGCGAGTCGATCGACCGATTGGACGATTGTCTGGTCGACCTGCAAAAAGCATTTTTCTCGCGTTGCGATCGCGACCGCGATTGCATATTGCCGGGTTATACACACATGCAACGTGCTCAACCGCTTCTGGCGCCACACTACTGGCTGGCCTACTGCGAGAAATTCGATCGCGATCGCGACCGGTTGGCCGATGCGCGAAGACGCACGAACGTGCTCAGCCTGGGAGCGGCGGCACTGGCCGGCACGAGCCTGCCCATCGATCGCAATGATGTGGCACAACGGCTGGGCTTCGAAGCCGTGGCGGCTAACAGCCTGGACGTATCCAGTGACCGCGACTTCGTGCTGGAATTTGCATTCACACTGACGGTGATCGCCGAACATCTCAGTACCTGGGCCGAGGAGTGGATCATCTGGTCGACTTCCGAGTTCAATTTCATCAAAATTCCGCAGGCCTTTTGTACCGGCTCGTCGATCATGCCGCAGAAGGTGAATCCCGACGTGCTGGAACTGATTCGCGGCAAAACGGCCCGTGTTGTGGGAAACTTACAAACACTACTGGTGCTGGTCAAGGGGCTGCCTTTGGCCTACAACCGCGACCTGCAAGAAGACAAACCACCGCTGTTCGATTCATTCGACACGGTTCTGGCGTCATTGCAACTTGCCTCACCGCTGGTGGCCGGTACCGAACTCAACCGCCCGGCCATCGAGGAGCGGCTCGATCGGGGGCATCTTGACGCCACCGCGCTGATGGAATACCTCATCAAACGTGGAATCCCTCAGCGAACTGCCCACGGTATGATCGGGCGCCTGGTCCGCAAGGCCATCGACAAAGACGTACGCCTGGCCGACCTGCCGCTATCGGATTTCCAAGAGGCCGACGCCGGGCTGGACGAAACGGTCTATGATGTTTTGGGCGTACAAAAAGCCGTCGAGGCCATGAAGAGTTACGGTTCGACCGCGCCGGCCGAAGTCGATAGACAGATAGCAAGTTGGAAGGAAAAATTGAATTGTAGCCGGATTCGCAAGAATTCGGACGATTTGGTGTGAACCCCCGGCAACTTCCGAATTCTTGCGAATTCGGCTACCACAGAGGACAGGAAGCAGGGTATTAATGCACAATGCATCGAGCTTCAAAATGCAAGTCAATGACATCATCAAACACGGCTTTTTTTTCTGCCTGTTAACACCGGCTTTAATAGTCGTGCCGTCAATCCACGCGACAGGCGCCGAAGATGACAAAGCCGCCGCACCGGCCAAAAACGTCAAGAAGGCCGCCCCCAAGACAGTCAGTCCCGAGGTGCAAGCGGTCGTGGCCACTAATCCTCGCACCCCGGATGATTGGGCCCGCGCGGCCGAATTGATTGCCAGGTTGGGCGAGCCTGAATTGGCCAAAAGCTACCTGAAAAAAATCCTCGACGCCAATCTCAATCAACAACAGCTTCTGGAACTGGTGGATCGTTTCAGCGGCGCGATGTTCGTAAATATGTCATCCAATCCGGCCCTGGCACCCGAAGCCAAACAACTGGCCGACAAAATCTTCGCGGCCGTGGAAAAGCAACGCAATGCGCCGGGCCGTATCGACGCGCTCATCAAGCAACTTGCCGACAAGTCTCCCGACAAGCATTTCCGCGCCATGGAAGATCTCCTCTCGACCGGTTCGGCGGCGGTCGAACCCTTGATCCGCGTGCTGGCCGATCCGGCCCGTTCGGCCGAACACCCAAACATCCGACGCACGCTCGCCAGGATGGGTTCCGACGCCACGCGACCGCTGATCGCGCTGCTGGAGTCGGGTGATCCGGCGCTGGTTGTGCAGGCCATTCTCACGCTGAGCGAAACCGGTTCGAAAAACGCCACGGTGTACCTTCTGGCGCCTTGCATGTCGCCCGAAAGTCCGACTGTGGTGAGATCGGCAGCGGCCGCCGCACTTTTGAACATCGTCGGCGCGGTTCCCAGCCAAGAACAGGCCGCCCGAGTTCTAACCAGACAGGCACGCGAATACTACGACCACAGATTGAATCT
>JAFGTN010000688.1 GCA_016934075.1 Pirellulales bacterium | reverse complement strand
GTTCTTGCTCCTGACCTTTGTCTTCGAGCGAACCGTGAGCCTCCGCCGTCGCCGTATTATCCCGCGACCATTTGTCAAACGATTCATCGAACAGCTCAACAACGGCGAACTCGACCGCGACAAAGCCATCGAGCTATGCGAGGAGAACGGCAGTCCCGTCTCGCAGGTCTTCGCCGCCGCCGTACTGAAATGGGACCATCCCACCGTCGAGGTTGAACAGGCCATCATCGATGCCGGCGAGAGGGTTACAAACGGCCTCCGCCGCAATCTCCGCGTGCTTAACGGGCTGGCCACCGTCAGCCCCCTGTTGGGGCTCTTGGGCACGGTGGTAGGTATGATCCGCGCGTTCAACTCAATAGCATCGAGCGATGCCCTGGGACGGCCCGAATTGCTGGCCGCCGGCATCAGCGAAGCGCTGCTGACCACGGCCGCCGGACTGAGTGTGGCAATTCCCGCCTTGATCTGCTACATGTACTTCATCAGCCGCGTGGACAAACTGATCATCCAGATCGACGCTCTTGGCCAGGAAATCGTCGGGCCGATTTCCGACGAAAAAACCGTCTCCCGCAGCAAAGCCAAGAGTGCCGCTTCGGGTGCGACCACCTCCGCGAAATCGAACCGTGCCGCCAAGCGGAAAGCCGCCTAGGAGTCCGATCATGCCGTTAAAAACACATCTCGACGAGCAGCCCACGCTGAACCTTACGCCCATGATCGACATTGTCTTTCTGCTCATCATTTTCTTCATGGTCGGCACTAAGTTCAGCGAACTCGAACGCAAGATCGGCCTGGAAGTACCCAGCGTCGCCGATAGTGGAACACTGACCGCCGCGCCCGCTCGAAGAGTTGTCAACGTCTATCGCGACGGCACACTCACACTCGACCGCGAGAGCGTAACGCTCGCCCAACTCACCGAGAAACTGGCCTCAGCCCACCGACAATACAACGACCTGGGCGTGTTGATACGTGGCGACGCCACCGGGCAATTTCAACGCGTGGCTGAAGTACTCAACGCCTGTAAACAGGCCGGCATTTCGGAATTGGGCATCTCCGTTCGACTGGCATCCCAGAAGAGCACGAGGAGATAGAGGGCGAGGTGTGGAATGTCGAATGCCGAAATCAGAATAAGGAAAGAAGTAAGAAATGATTAATGTTCAATGAACAATAATCAATGACCAAATCTGACGTCTGAAATCTTAAGTCTGATAACTGATAACTGACAACTTACTGCAATGGCCATTTTCGCCGCCAACATGTTCGAGCGTTTTATCGCCTTCCTCACAAGCACGGAACTTTTTTTGGGCTTGCTGTGGGCGGGATTGGTTGCGCTTTCCATAACTCTGTTGGTGCTGGCGCATACGCAATGGGGTCAATCTCGTCCTCTGCGCAAGTGTTTCATCCTTTCTCTAATGGCTCATTTGCTTCTGGCCGGATATGCAACCACCATCAAGATCGTCGACTCCTGCCCCGCCATGCCCGGTGAACCGGCAATTCATGTACGCATATCCGGCCCGACCGTCGACGACCAGTTGCCCGATGCCGACCCAACCGTCGAGCAAGATCCACATAAACAAAAGAAGCCCTGGGAAGAGTTCGTTCACGAGGCAAGCCTGCCCGAAATGCCCAAACTCGAACCGCTCGACACGCAACCTACCGACCCGGCCGTAATTCCGCAAGAACCACCTCGCCGCACTCCCGAGTTCAACCCGGCCATCGACGCCATGGCTAATATCGAGCAGATTCCCTTGACCGAATCGACGGAGCCCGAGGCCAAAATATCGTCAACCGAACCGGTGGCGACCGAAACGTCTACCGCCCGTGAGCCCGAACCAATCGAAGCACCGGTTCCACAAAGCCGTAAAACGTCACCGTCCGGTCCCGCGGCCGAAGCAAAAGTCATGGCCGCGGCACGTGAAAAAACAGCTCCGACTTCCGTCGAAACCGAAAAAGTCGAACGCATGGCCAAGTTAGGCGTGTCATCGTCATTGCTGGATCGGCCCTCGTCACTGCCGACATTGCACGAGCCGCCCACAGCCGCCGAGTCAGCCGATTCACTCGCCACGCTGGTCGACGCTCCGACTAAAACCACGCACGGCCAGCCGGCCGATGCGGTTATCGACGGCAGAGGCACAAGCGAAACGCCCGATCGTGACCAACACCCCGGACTAATCGCTGCGGCCGACGCTTCACGGTTGGACCGTCTCAGCGCGCCATCGTTCGACGCCGTCGAACCAAATCGCCCGTCAGCAAGCGGCTCGTCGTCGGTGGTTATTAGTGGCATCCCCGCGCTCCTGCCCGTTAAAAGAAGCGTCAGCCAGCCGCAAGTTACACTGCGACGCGATCAGAATCCCCAACAACCGCTACCCGAAATCTATAGCATGCGAGTCGCCGCCGATCGTTCAAAGTTGGCCTTGAATAACGGCGCCACCGCAAGGACCGAGGCCGCCGTTCGAGCCGCGTTGAAATGGTTGGCCGATAACCAAAGCGCCGATGGACGATGGGAATCCTACAAGCACCAGGGAGGACGCGAGCAGCATGTCGCCGGACGGAACCGACTCAATGCCGGCGTACGTGCCGATACGGGCGTAACCGGTTTGGCCCTGTTGGCAATGCTGGCTTCGGGCCACACTCACAAAGAGGGGCCTTATCGGAACAACGTCCGCCAGGGCCTGGAATTCCTGCTGGCCCGGCAACAGCCCGACGGTTCACTTTCTGGCTCGGCCACGCGTTACGCCGCCATGTACTGCCATGCCATGGCAGCGTTTGCCATGAGCGAAGCATACGCCATGACTCGTGATCCGCGGTTGGAAGAGCCCGTCCGTCGAGCCATCGGCTACACGCTGTCCGCGCAAGATCCCGAAGGCGGATCATGGCGATATATGCCCTCGAATCCCGGCGACACCAGCCAGTTCGGCTGGCAGTTGATGGCGCTCAAAAGCGCCGAGCTGGCCGGCATTCCCATTCCGCCGGAAACGCGTTCTCGTATGCAACGATTCCTGCAGAGCGTCTCCAGCGGCGCTAACTATGGTCTTGCCGGATACAGGCCGGGCATGGAACCCACGCGTAGCATGACCGCCGAGGCGCTCACCTGCCGCCAATTCCTGGGCATGCCCCCGGCAAGCGCGGCCGGCCTGGAAGCCGGCGACTATATCCTCGGACAACTGCCCGGTGAAGGCAAAGCAAATTTCTACTATTGGTACTATGCCACCATCGGTATGTACCAACTGCAAGGCACCCACTGGGACCGCTGGAATAAGGCCCTGCGTACAACACTGGTCGAATCGCAACGCACCACCGGGCCAATGGCCGGCAGTTGGGACCCGACCAGCGTCTGGGGCGGCTACGGCGGGCGAGTTTACACCACCGCGCTGGGTACGCTCTGCCTTGAAGTCTACTACCGATACCTCCCCATGTACGTCGAAGCCGCCGCCGTGCAACGCCACGTGCGATAGACGGCATCTCTATGGGTAGCCCGATAGCTTGTCTATAGGGGAGCCGAAGGCACAAGAGGACAACAGGGATCAATTCATATTCCCACTCATGCCCTTTATTCTTCATGGGATGCTACGCCATTGCGATCTAGGTGCCTACATTGCAATCTCCACACTCATTGACTACATTAAACGCCTAAACAGCACCACCGGATCGTTTTATTCCAACACAAGGACGGTTGAAATGTCAGAACAAAGCAATTCTTCAATTGAAGATTCAACGGATCTTTCTGCTCACACATGTAACGTAACCAGTAAACCGACACGGCGCCAGTTCAGTCTAAAAACCCTGTTTGCGATTTCACTTGTTTTTATCGCAATCTGCTCGATGATGGCAACAGCGGATTTTATCTTTGGGGCGAACGCTACAATCCCAATTGCTGTCATTATGACGTTATTCACTGTCCCCTCGATACTCATCTCCGGAACGATCTACAGCCGCGGTTATCGAAGAACCTTTTTTATCGGTACCATATTCCCTGGTATCGGTTGCGTTTTGTACTCTTACTTTATATTTGGAATGTTTTTCAGATTTGAAGAAATCATACACCTGCTGCTTTGGCTAGTTGCCTGGTTCTTATTAATAATAGTCGGCGGAACCGCCAGCATTATCGTGCGATGGTCGGTCGAACCACGAATTGAAGACGAACAATGAAGTCTTACATAAGCACGAACATCCATCGCGTATTGTTCTCCATCCTCTTAATTTCACTTTTCCCATCACTCACCGCTATGGCTTCCGAGCCGCCGCAATACACCCACGGCCTAACCGTTCACAATGGACAACTTCTCCGCGGTGGCAAACCCTATCGCGGCATGGGGGCCAACTACTTCTCGCTGTTCTATCGAACCATAAAGGACCCATCCGATATCTCTTACCGCCGGCAACTCAAGCGACTTTCTCAGTCTCATATCCCCTTTGTGCGTTTCATGGCCTGCGGGTTCTGGCCGGTCGACTGGGATCTCTACTTGTCCGATAAAGACGAATATTTCCGCCGTCTAGATCGTATTGTCGAATCGGCTGAAGAAAACGAGCTCGGTTTAATCCCCTCGCTTTTTTGGAATATCGCACACATACCCGACATCTTCGGTGAACACGTGGACCAAATGGGAAATCCCCGAAGCAAAACCTGCGAATTGATCCGCCAATACACCAGTGAAGTCGTTTTGCGATACCGCGACTCGCCTGCCGTCTGGGGTTGGGAATTTGCAAATGAGTGCAACCTGCACGTCGACCTGCCCAATGCATCCAAGTACCGCCCCAAGGTAATTCCCAGATTGAAAACCGCCTCAAAAAGAACGAGTCGCGATGAGATGTCGTCGGAAATGATGCTCGCGGCATTCAAGGAGTTTGCTCGCACCGTACGCGCACACGACAAACATCGTATCCTCATAACCGGAAATTCTTGCCCCCGGCCTTCCGCTTGGCACAATACAAACGACAAAAGCTGGCAGCCGGATACCCGCGCACAATTCAAAGAGATCCTCTTGCGCGACAATCCCGACCCCTTCGAAATCATCTGTGTCCATATATACCCCAGAAAAAACAATAACTATTCGGGTGGCGCCAAAAGCTTGGGAGAACTCGTAAAAACGATCCGCGAAGTTTCCACCCGCGCGAACAAACCATTATTCATCGGCGAGTTCGGATCCTGCCAGTCCACGACTCCGCGACAAAATCGCGAAGAATTCGAGGAACTGGTAGCCGCAATCGAGACCAACAACGTCCCGCTCTCCGCATTCTGGGTCTTCGACTTCCCACACCAAAATTCGACTCACAACGTAACATTCGAAAACAACCGAAGTTATATATTGAAAATCGTCGGCGAAGCGAATCGGCGCATGAATCGCCAGAGAGATTGAGGAGAGGGCAGATGTCAGACTTAAGATTTCAGACTTCGGACTTCAGACTTCAGTTGGTCATTGATCATTGGACATTGATCATTTCTGAATTCTTTCCTCATTCTGATTTCGACATTCGTCATTCCCGCCCTCTGCCCCCTGCCCCTTGCCCTCTGCCCTCTGCCCTCTGAATAAAGTAGAATACTTGAATCCACCCACTACTCAAGTACAATAATCCTATTAGCAATGCACAATACCCGCACTCACTGAGACAATCAAAATGAAATCTTCTTCAACCATTCTCGCTCTACTGCTTTTCCTCGTTTCTTTCCCCGCACTCGCGGCTGAATACAAATGGACCCAAATCTCGAAGACCGCGAAATTCGCCAAGCGCGACGGTGCGGGGGCAGCGACGTTGGGCGGCAAGATGTGGATTCTAGGTGGCTGGGCCGATGATCCGGCCGGCGGCACTGCACATGTGGGCTACAACGACGTGTGGAGTTCCGCCGACGGTCTGAACTGGACGCAAGTCAGGCCCAATACGCCGAATAAACCCGGCATCTGGGAGGGACGCCATTGCGGCGGCTACGCGGTTTTCGACAATAAGATGTGGATCGTGGGTGGCGATCCGCTTCTTAAGCATTACCAGAACGACGTTTGGAGTTCCACGGATGGAGTCAACTGGAAAGAAGTCACTGCCGACGCCCCTTGGGGCGGGCGGACTATGCATGTGACCATGGTGCATGACGGTAAGATCTGGATTATGGGCGGCCAGACCGTGTCGCAATTCGTGCCCGGCGTTCCCGAGGCATTTTACAACGACGTGTGGTGCAGCAGTGACGGTCGCAACTGGAAGTGTGTCACGGCTAAGGCCCCCTGGTCGCCGCGGGGCATGATCCAGGGATCGGTTGTGCTCCACGGGCGGATGTGGCTCTTGGGTGGAGGCACCTACGACACGCCCAGCCATCCCAAACGGAATTTCTACAACGACGTTTGGAGTTCCATCGACGGAGTCAACTGGCGAAAGGATACGGTGGCCCCCTGGGCGCCCAGACAGTATCACAGCGTTGCCGTCTTCGACAACAAGATGTGGGTGATGGCGGGATGCAACTACAGCACACCGGAGCGTAACCGCAACGACGTCTGGTATTCCGCCGATGGCGTCAACTGGACCGAACTACCCAACACACCCTGGCCAACGCGGCATGCGGGCACCGTCTTCGTCCACAACGGTCACTTGTGGATGGTGGCAGGCAGTCACCCCGGCAGCACACCCATCAACGACGTATGGCGCCTGGACGTGGTTCACGACACTACCCCTAAGCGTAAGTGAGGAAGAGAGTAAAACTAAGCGCGATTTTTGATACAGGTATCCGGAACGTGATGAAACATATTATTCATCCTACTATAGTCGGGGTATCCGTAATCACAACGGTCTAATGCAATAGAAAAATCTATTAGTCATGCGCTTACCGATAGCCCGATAACGGACTCATTTTCCCCACTTGACAACCTCCAAGCCGCGAAGTAATAATAAAAACTCGTGAGAATACTTCATGTTGTGAGCCTGTAATGGTCCCTGCCCCGCCATATCAGGCGTTGAACGGCATGAAGGTCTAAACTCACGTGCCCTTGCCCAGCAGGTCCCTGCCCCGCCTGCTGGGCGTTTTTATTGATTGTGAACGATTCTCACCGTCCCTTACGGCCGACACAATCAGCCTCCGGCTTTGAATCCTTTCACCTTCCCTTAACTGTTCTTAAACGTGGCCATGCCCGAGGTACGAGTTCCCCAACGCGCCACCGGTTCGAGGGCGGGGAGTTGGATTACCGCTTTTCAATCTTGATCTTGTCCAGCTTGAGATTGCGGTCCTGACCATCGATATTGGCATCATTCACAAATACCAGTGCCAGATCGTGATAGCCTGCACTTAGACTGATTTCGAACGCATAGTCCTTCCACGTTCCGCCTGTCAGTTGAACCTTTGAAACCTTTTTCCCGTCGAGTCGAACTTCGACCAGTGGGTAAGTGCCGGCGGCAGGCGTTCCAGTGGCACTCAAAGTTAACAGATATCGTCCATTGCTGCCTACTTGCAGCGGTTTTTGCACTGCCCCATTACAAGCCAACGAAGCGCAACCGCCGCTGTTACTGTAATGTTTCATGCCGGATTCGGGAGTCATCTGTTCACATTCAATCGTCGTTTCCGGCTGATATTGTCCGAAATCACCGCCCAAGGCGGATAGCAGTGAACAGGCATAGCGGTCTGCCTTGCACTGGTTTCGTGGAGCGGCGCTGTCCCAGCGGAGTTGATCTACCACAAACGTTCCACCGGCATGCCGGATGACGGCTGTGCTCGACGGTTTGGTGAGCATGGTAATTGTTTCCGTGAGATTCTCATCGAGGGCCACAAGTACCTTGTCGATCAACAGGTTGCGATCCTCGCGGGGAGATGTGTTTGTCGCGTCGTTGATGAAGGATATCGATATCTTATGCCGCCCTTTTTCGATGTGGCCCATGGTAGAGAGTGTTTGCCACTTGTCGGAAGACAGCGGAATACGTCCCCACGGCTTATTGTCGATGTCGACTTGCACCACCGGATAGACGCCCCGACAAGGTGTGCCGCGGGCCACCACTCCGATCACATATTGCCCATCGGCCGGCAGATCAATTTCACTGGATGCCTGGGCTTCGGTTACATAGCTGACTTTGCCGCTTTTCGCGGTGATACCTTTCCCTTCGAGCTTCCAGTGTTCGATTTCATGCGACTCGACATGCAATTTGTCCATCGGTTTGGAGAAGAACAGCGCCCCGTCAGACATGTTCTTTTCTCGAGATCGCGGTTTCCAACTTAAGCCGACGAGTTTAGCGTCCCAATGGACATCCTCGCGCGCGATTGCTTCGAAGATCGGATCAGAGCCCTCGCCTCGTTTCACCGACCCGTCGTATGGTTCCAGAAAAACATGCAAGTTCGTCAAGCTGCTCAACTCGGGAAGCGAATCTTGCTTTGCTCCATGAATCAGTACATTGCCGCCATTTGCAACAAACTCACGTAACCGTTGGGGCGACTCGATTTTCTCACGGCAGATTACTAGCGAGTAGGATGTCAAATCCGCCTCGGCTATTTTTCCGGACAAATCGTCGAACCGCAGGCCCAGCTTGCTAAGCTTATCTCTATAGTCATCCGATCCACCAACAAGTGCCGTGCGTCGCTCGCTCGGTTTGAATTCGGCCAGGTAGTTCAACATGTTGCCAATTATCTTTCCCGCTACCGGCTCGCTCGCGGCTTTGCCGATCAATTTCAGTTGAGAAAACACGATCGAACCGCGCCCGCTGGGCAATTCCAGCAACGCCCCGTTGTCGATGCCGCGGCTGGAACCCGAGACCACTAGTGTCGCCGCGCCGCCCGATGTTGGCCGTCGCGGTTGCCGGATTGCCACGATGTGGTCGCCACGCCAGTACTTCAGGTCGCCGGGAACGAGTCCTAACAAGATGGGATGGCTCGGACGCAACGGAAAGGTCATCGTGGCATCGCGGCTGCCCAGCGTGACCGGAAACAGTCCCGTTGGGTATGTGTCTTGTTCGAACACGACGACACGGCCTCCACGATTGACAAAATCGCTTAGAACGGACTGTACGGAATCTGTTTTTCCCACCACAACGGCGGTTTGTTTCTCATTCAGTTCAAATGCCTTCGCGCCGATGAGCAGAATGTCGAGTCCTTTATCGATCCGGGATAATGATTTGACAGCCTCTGTTTTCAAACCGCCAACCTGCAGCACATTCTTCGTTTGCCCCTTGGGATCATACAATCCGACCCGAGCCGATATGTCCGGCAGACTCAAACGCGGGAAGACCGCGTAATCGCGCGACTCGTCGAACACTTGTTTTCCATCTCGCTTGAGAGTCAGCCGCCAGATGATCGGTGTACGTTTTGCAACCTTGGGCATACGCAGTTGAACGTCGACCGCCTCTTTCTCCGCGGGCCCCAGTTTGAGCTGCCTGGAACCTCGATCGACAACCTTCTCGCCAAGCATGACCGTCCACTCCAGCAACAACTCCGACGGTTCCATCACATCGTTAAACACCTCGACGTCGCGCGAGACCGTCTCGCCCGAGTAGAAGCGGGAATCGTAGTTGTGGCAGAATGCCGCCAGATGCTGGTAGGCGTATTGATGTACTTGGTGCAGGGGATTATCGGCGTCGAAATCGGCGTTGAGGGTCCAGGGGCTAATCCCAGCCACCTCGGCATGGCGATAGCCGATGATCTGCATCTTCCAACTTTCGGCCTTGGCGGCTAGCGCAAGGCGCTGCGGATCGGCGTACATCTCGTCGCCGAAGAAAGGTGTGTGACTCTCGGGTGTGCCGGCAGGAACCCAGAGAAACTCGCCGATATACAACGGTTTCTTCATTTCCCAGGTGAATTCGCGGCGGCCGACACCCTTCAGCACCTTGGTTCCCTTCTCCAACCAGTAGGCCTCATTGGGCCAGCAATAATACTGAGGATACTCGTGTGGATAGTGGCATCCGATCGCGTCGAACACGCCTCCCGGATCGGCGTCCGACTCACAGAATACGGGCCGCGTTGGATCCCACTTTTTCATTAGCCGTCCCATTCGCGCCAGCCCGTCGTGGGCGTCGGTGTCCTTCTGCTTGCCGCCGCCGTAGGCCTCATTTTCCACGCTCCACATTACGACCGAAGGGTGATTCTTGTCCCGCCCGACCATAGACTTCAAATGGCGGGCGAAGTTGTCCCAATATGCCGGATTATCATACCGGTAGGCATACGGATCGTGCCACATCGCGCCCTCGCCGATCATCAACAGCCCCACCTCATCGGCCACGTCGTAGTGGATTCTCCGCCAGGGCTGAGTATGCGTGCGGAAGGCGACGCAACCGCACTTCTTCGTCAACTCCCAGCGTTCTTTGATTTCCTCGCGGGTCATGCGATCGCTACGTTCCGGCCACCAGGAAGTTGCCAGCAGGTTGATCTTGATGCCGTTGAGATAGAAAGCGTGGCCATCGACCCAAAATTCGCGGAAACCGAATCGCGTACTGAGCGCGTCTCCTGTCGAAAGCCGGCTACGAAGACAATAAAGATGCGGATCAATGTGCGACCATAACCGCGGTTTGCCCCATGCCTGCTGCACGGTAGCAGTGGTTTGCTTGCCGGCCGGCACGTAGAGTCGCATGGTTTTTAGCATAAAAATATCGTTGCCATTCTCTTCGACCGTGGATTGCAGTTCTACCTCTACGTCTTCGTGAGATTCGTTGGCTATCGTATAGTCTACCGTTAATTCGCCGCGTCGGACCGATGTCTTGATAAACAGGTCCTTTAAATACACGGCCGGTTGAGCCGTAAGACGAACATCTCCCCAAATGCCATAATAATTATACAGCCCGCCGATAGGCGCGATTACGCGATTTTTCAAAAAACGCCGGGGACGTTGCCAACCGGGCTTCTTGCTGAAATCGACCTTTTCGCCAGGCGAGAATGTGGCTGTCCAGTCGTGGCAACCCACGGCCAACTCATTGGGCCCGTCGAAGCGAACGACATCGGTTACATCAACCACAAATGGATCATAACCGCCCTTGCAGCCGCCCACTTTTTTACCGTTGACGTACACATGGCTATCGTACTTCACGCCGTCGAACTCGATTTTCACGCGGCTGCCGCGCATCTTCTCGGGAACCATGAACGAACGTCTGAACCACACCCTTTCATAGTCAGTACCGCGAATCGTGCCCGGCACGGTAATTTCGGTCCATTTGCCGGATGTGGGTGGTGTCGTAATGTTCTCGACATTTTGATACTGCCAATCGCCGTTAAGGCTGACCGTGTGCCTGGGCGAAGTACCAGTCAGGGCAGTCGTGGCGGCAAGTATCCAGATACCTAAGGTGGAATTAAGCATGAGAGTTCCTATTCTTGAGGGAGATCACTGGGAGTGGTGATCTGTGTGGGGGGAGTGGGGGTTGGGGGGGTGGGAAGTAAGTGGAAAACGGCTAGTCCGGATTATTCATCAACCATACTAACCCGAAGCGCAAGCGAGGGGAGGGTAACGTTTTTCTTGCCTATATCTCCTCACTTGCGCTTCGGGTTAATTTTTTCTGTGAGATTCGTTGTTGATGAATAATCCGAGCTAGTCCGTCGGCCGGCGTCTTCCATAGTATAACCGGTTCTTATTGTCTTTAACAGTTGACTCAATCAATCTCCGATTTTGAATCCTTTCACCTCGCCCTTATCCGTTGCCAACACGGCCAACGTGCCCGCGGGTGTATCGAACGCTTGAATGTGCATTGGTCGGCCGGTTACGTTACCGGATCGGACAATCTCACCCTGCTCGTTCAACGCGGTCACGCTACCATCGTCACAGCCGACTACTACCCACGGAAGCCTCTCACCGGGCGGATCAACGCATCGAAGGGAAATGGGCGGAGAAGGCAAGCGGGTCGACCAGACTTTTTGACATTCGTCCGTCAGGGCAACGACCAGGCCCTCGGAGAGCCCGACCACGATCTCCTTCCTGCCGTCGCCGTCCAGGTCGGCGATGTGCATGTCTCGCATACGAGAGCGCGGGGCGTCACTGGGGCCAGGGCCGAATTGGGCATTGTACAGCGGTTTTCTCTCCTCCGAGTAGACCGTCACTCGATTCCAGATCCCGTTGATCGCCGTTGCCACTTCCTTCTTGCCATCGCCGTCGAGATCCTCATGGAAGAGCCCCGTGCGATTCTGCGCGGTCCACCCGCCAATATAAGAGTGCCCCGCGGGAACTCCGTTGTATCCATTACCCGTGACTGTCATGGTTTTGCTATTGACGATTGAGAGATGATCGACACCGTTCGGACAACGGGCAATGAGGAGGTTCTTGCTATCTTGCGGCCCTTTTACGAGTAAGAACCTTCGACCCGGCCCCCAGAATACCGGCATACGCTTGACCAGCTTCCCCGTCTCGTCCAGAATTTCCAGCGTGCACGCACTGCCGACGAAACATCGGCTCTTCCCCTCGTCGAAGCTGCCGGTGTGCAGCCCGTGGATCCCTTCATGGCCCGGAGCGCTTTTGAACCAATAAGTTTTGGCCGCCTCGTACACCGCAGGATCCATTTCGGAGGTGAATACCCACTTACGCCGACCGCTGGCGTCAAAGGCAATCACCTTCTCATCCACGCAGCCGACCAGAAGTAATTTATACTCGTCCCACCAGCGAAGCAAGCGGATCTTTCCATCGGTTTGCAATTTACCGGTCTGTCGGCCATCGTGCGTTAAAAGATGGATCGTGCTGTCTTCTGCGACGGCAAGCTGTGTTTCCTCGTTCCATTCAACGCGGATCATATCAACCACCTCACCTCCGACGTGTGCAGACAACGCCACCGGCAATGCCTTGGCAGTCGGCTTGATCTTTCGGCCAGAGGTGGCCAATCTCTCGGTACGCAGCTTCCGCCCCTCCACCGCTAGGCGTCCGAGATCGCCCGCTAGTTGCGCCCGGACATCAGCAGTCGGTGATGCGCCGGTTAGCTTATGACGTCCCTCAGACAACTGAATACCGTAGACTTCATCTTTATGTTGGACTTTTGTCGGTTTATCATTTACTTGCAGCTTGTCGGCTGTGGCCAGGCTCAGTTTTAATATCACTGGTTTTGTTGCCACGACATTCACCATGCCGCTGTTGAAGTCCCAGTCGATGTCCACCGGCGCGCTGCTCAATAGCAGCGGGCTCTCGATTCCCGCGCTGGTCAACGCTTGTCCGTAGAGATGATCCTCGGCCAGAACAACCAACTGACCCCTTACCCGCCCATAAGTTCCGGCAACTCCCAGGGCCGGTTCGGGCAGCGTAAGCGCTGCAACATTGTCGGCCACCCGGGCGCAGGTCAACGAGTTCGGCGACTTGGAGGTTGCCCGCCCGATCAGATAGAAGGCGAATCGATGATCGCCCTTCTTGACCGAGCCGTTCCATTTCATGGTCACAACTCCGCCCCCGCTGGTCTCTTGAAGGTCGCAGGAGTGCAACTCGAAACAATCGGTGGATGCCGGGCCGGCGGGCGGTATGATGATTGCCTGTCGTTCCGGATTCCAGCGGCCTCCGGACACCTGCCAGGTGGTAGTCACCGTCATATTCCGGCTGTCCGTGCGAAAAGTGAGGTCGTCCGCGACTAGTGCATACCGGCCGGTTCGCTGCAGGAGCGTACGCCGCCAGTTACAGAAGGCTGCGTCGGGTACCTCGCCCACCGCGGTTGCAGTCGGACCGACCACATCGGCGTGGAGCAAAGCCGCATCCATGGCGACTTTAGGTTCCACCATGCCGTCGGCGCTGGTCAGCACCTGGTTGTGGTAACCGTCGAGAATTGTCCGGCCGTCGAGGCGCAACCGAAGAATATCGAATGTGTGGTAGGGATTGCGCGAGGCGCCGTTGAAACCGTCCAAGAGGATGTAGTCGCCGGTGGCGTCGGGTGTACTCCGAAAGCTGCCGAAGTAGAAAGATTGGTCTAATGGCAGGCCGCTACCGCGTGCCCGCCAGGCAGGTTCGGGCAAGCCGGCAGTGGTCCACTTGCCCGCCAGGTCGGCCGGCAACTCGGGTTCCAAAGTCTTGTCGGGCCAGAATGACTGACCAAGCCGGAACAGATTGGTATCCACTCCGGTACGCTCGCGGTATGTAATCCAACGCCCATCACCCATCAGGTAGGCGGCCTTGTGCAGAAATCCCAAGGAAGCATAATTCAAGTCCCAGTCATTATCGCGACCGGAAACCAAAGCCTCCTGGCCGCGCAAAAGCTTCTCGATCACTCCGTTTTCCAACGGCTTGTGGTCGCCCGTGAGCACCATATATGTGAAGATGGGAGCGATTGCGGTGTTGTACCAGAAGAGGTTGTCGCTCTCGCCGGCAACCCAGGTATGTTCGTGCAATGACTGGAAGGCCAATTCGCCGCCCCTCACGCATTGGGCCCAAATTGCGTCGGGATAGTACTTGTTGAAGTAGCGACCGAGGCAATACAGCGATATCGCCGCCCACTGACCGTGTCGGGAACTAACATAAGGCCGTGGCTTGGTGAAGCCGTAGACACCTTCTCCCTTTCGATGATTGAGCTGCCTGGAAAAGGCATTCGTAACCTTCAGCCTCTGCTGATCGGTAAACTCGGGACTTTCTTCAATCAGATCCCAGAGCAGAATCGCCATGTGGGCATTATAGTGGTAGAACCCCGCCAGCGGATCATGCTTGTTCTCGATACGTTCGCCATCGATCTTTTCGATATCCCTGATCGCCTGCTCGTCCGGGAACGACAAGCGAATGACCTCTTTCGCGCTAGAGCGGTCACCCGTCATGTAGTACATCGCCATTCGCTTGCTGATACTGGTCCAGCCGAAGTAGCCGACGGATCCATAGCCTCGCGAAGCTTCCCAGGTCTCAAAATTCTTGATATCCGTGGGCAATTTGACTCCCTTGCCGAGTTTCGTCTCCATGGTCCAGCCTATCGATAACTCTCCCTTCCCGGAGGGCCGCTTTGAGAGGATGCCTGACAAAACTTTGGCCCCCTCATCGACGCCGATCGCGTCGCTACCCCCTACGACCAAGATGCTGCTACCGTCACCAAAAGGATTATGGACAGATCGGATGGCGTATCCTTCCGGTCCCGGGTACTTGAGATCCACAAGGCAGTAGTACAAGTCGTAGAGGTCGCTTATCGTCTTGTTCGTGGAGCGATTGCCCAACACGATGAGGTTGCCTTTGATGGGCACGCCTGCTTCCGGGGAGTCATCGGATACGATCCGCACCTGCACTCCGCTTCGTTTCTCAATCGCCTCTTGGATGGCCCTGGCCGCTACCTTGTAGAGACCCGACGAGGGCGCCACGATGGCAACGTTCGGCTTGCCGCCTTGGACCAGGGGAATATCGATATGCAGCTTCTTGAGCTTTTTGTACTGGGGAGGCACTGGCGGCGGTGGAGGCGGAGGCGGCGGGGGGAAACCGCCCACAACTCTGACGTCGGTAACGAGCACCTTGGGCATTGGATCTCTGTGGGTGTACAAGTAGATTATGCCTTGGGTCGTGTCTGGCGGAGCCGTGCCTTTCAACGAGACCTCGAAAAACTCGGCAGCGGACCGCGCGTTGAGTTTGGTCTGGATCAGTTGATTCGAAGGCAGGAAACGTAACTGCAGGAAAGCACCTGTTCTTGAGGCATGTTCAACGGCCCGCACCTTTGCCGTAACCTGATAGGTCTCGCCCCCTTTCAGATCGAAGGCCTGGTACACGCCGATCTCTGCCTTGGGATTGCCGTCAGCGATAAGTAGCGCTTTGCGGCCGTTAGGGCCATCCACGATCTCCAGCTTCTGGTCCTTGCCGCCTCCGTATTTCGACCAGCCCAGCGGAACCTTGCTGTTGTCCACTCCGCTTTTGAAGGATGGATTTTCAAGTCGAACTTCGAACAGTTCCTCGCTGACGGCTGGTGTAACTGCCAATAGTACTACTGCGGCGGCCATCGCGCCGATGAAGTTTGAAAATACCTTATTCATGCTTACCTGCCTGTGTGATTTCTTCGTGACGGAATCTTTGACCCTTTATGTTCGACATTGCTTGCTACGTGCAATTAACCGCAGAGGATGGAGAGATCGATAATAATTGGATCACCACCATACGGTTCACACCGAGTCGGGCATCCTATACTTGCCGCGACCGGCGGCCTTGAAGTATTGGTTAGGCATTCGAATCAGCCCTGAGTCTGACCTAACGGACCGGGATTGTCAATCATTCAAGTGTCTTGGTTCAGCTTGGACTGTAATTTTTGGTTTGACGAATTAGTGAGTTACGGATTTGTTTAGTAGTGTTTAGATCAACCGTTTTATGCTCCAGTGTCAATCGCCAGTAAATTATCCACCTGATCCTCTGGGGGACTGGCTGTCACTGACGGTTATCAGAGGAATGGGTCGATATTCGGTGCGTCCGAGAAATCAAATCGGGCTTCCGACAACTTTCTGAGACGGCGACTCGCTGTCTCCCGCTTAGTTCAGTGGTCGTGACCGCCGCGTGTTGTGCAGCGAACCTCGGATGTAGCGGTCACAGCCATGTTGACGATCAGAGTCACTGCCCCAGGACGGTTAGACATGTGCATTCAAAACCGTCAGCGCATCGAAGGTCGGTGGGAGCCTGTTGCCCATCGCTGTCCGACGGCGACATTCCCTATATGCTCGATGGCTACTATACGAATTCGACAATGCAATGACGGTAGGACTTCTGCATCGCCAGGGCTATAATGCAGCGATCGCATTATGTCACGAAATTGATCGAGCAGCTTCTTGCCTCCGCAGTTCGGCTTCGGCTGTGTATCGCCCAAAATTGGGACGCTATACGACGCAGCTCCGTCTTTGCGGTTGCTTGCAATCCTGATTGAGCGGCAATAAGATGTTGTCATGCCTGGACTTTCGCCAGGAAGTTAGTGGCGAGGGCCAATGTAATATACGTCTGTATACCATATAACCCACGCCTGTCAAGACCTATGCGGCGCGGAGCCGTAGAATTATTGTTATCGGAACCATTCAGCGAGGAAACAAATCATGCTTCAACAAGTCGCCGAACAGAAGTACCGAGCGTTCGTGGGCAAGCTCTGGGCGTCGCAAGGAACACATGAACATCGCGACCCCGAACTCACGGAAACAATCCACATTTCACATGCCGACTGCGTTGACGCCTTTCTCCGCACCCAGCCGGATTGCGCTCCCTTCCGAGATCATCTTATCAACATGTTCGCTGATATCCACTCCCTCCAATCGCTCCCCTTCAGCAAAGAAGCGTGGGCTAAACTGCAATAGGTCGTCCCCGTTTCAAATCCCGGACATTAGCCAACAGGGAATCGCTATCTATGTACCGCACTTTGATTCGTTCTGAGAGAGGTGCAATTGACAAAGCGAATCGACGCGTTTTTCTGCCCGTGCTCGCGGCCTACGAAATCCACTCTGTTCACATCGACTTCCTTGGTTGCACCACTCAGCACGAATCCATTGATTTTCGAATTGATGTTCCATTCATCCATTGGCTTGATGATGGGATCGCAAACACCCTCCGATCAGACGATCACCTGTTTCTGCACGTCGATTACTTTTACCGCAAAGCCGAAACAGCACCCGAGTGTTTGCGACTCGGCACCGGCCTTATCAGAAGCACGTTAACGCATACACCAACATCCGCCGAAAACGCCGCTACCGCCAAACGCGAACAGATATTTGTGAAGCACTACATCGACGGCCAGTTTGCTTTGGACAACGGGCTGTTCAAAGAAGCGGTGGTCAATTTCGGAACGGTCGTCGAAGTACTGTTGAACACCGAACTGAAGCACGCAAACCTTACGGACCTCATCGCCACAACACCATTGGCATCAGGCTACCATACCCAAATGCACTTCATTCGCAAATGCCGGAATAAGGTTCACCCGAACCGGCTTCGCGATTTCGATGACGTCACTCGGATAGACGCGATACAGTGTCGTCAGAACCTTGACTTGATAATCAATGACGTCGCGGATCTGGCCGCATTTTGAAGGGACGTTGGCTAACAAATCGCTGGACCGGAGCGGCCGATCCGGTGGGAAACAAGTGGATATCTGATTGGCGGCTGCCTGGTCAGCTTGCCGTTCCAAAGTCGCGTGGCTTGCCTCACCGGCCACACGAACCCCGCTTCGCTGATACTCGTTGGGGGGTTCACGACCGAGGTGAGAATTAGCGATCTGCAAGGCTGTGGAGGCTGTGTCGGAATGCTCGCCGAAATGATTGCATCCGATGCCTGACCTGTCAGTTCTGAAGTGCCTCATGAGGGCGTGTCATGAGCGTGCAGGCCACCGGTACGAAATCGGCCCGTAAAAGCTTCCTTTGATGACGTTACTCGTTGCAACTGCTTGGCAATCCCTAACTTAATGGTGTCGGCCCCATAAACTCATCTCGTAAATCAAAAAACCATCTTCTCATAAAATCCGCGACGAATAGGACAGGCAGTTTGTTTCCAGATAGAGCTTGACACCCTAAATTACTTTCTCGTCAGTGGCAGCCGATGCCAACGAGCCGATTGATTCAAGAAAAGCTTCCAGATACGCCACATCGGAGGCGAACAAACGGACAACGGCCAAAATAAGCCTAGATAATCATTGCAAGCTAGACACAGGGGAGGGCGAGATATTAGAATGGGGTGTGGTTCAAACCCGCAACGGTTCCAGGCTGAAATCAAAGGGGGGATTTCGGACGGAGAGGATCGATGAACGGTTCATCACCAGATAGTGAGAAACCCAAGTCCAAGCGACGATGGATGCAATTTAGCCTGAGTACGCTCTTCGTGCTTACCCTTGGCATTGCAGGCTTTTTATCTGGATACAAAGTGGGAGAAAAACGAGGTTATCAGAGCGGACTTAATAAGCGACTCTCAGAGGAATGTGTTGCACGGGTGTACGATGTTTCTGATATAGTGCTCGCAATCGATCTAAACGATCTCACGCCTCCGCGAAGCTCTTTGCCGCCTGCTGCTCCAAAGGAAAATCCGTCAATGGGGTTTGGGGATTTTTCCTCTTCTCCGGCAGCAGGAAGGCATCCTGGATCGAGTGTTGATTTTGGTTCGTTAATAGAATTGATAACCACAACGATCAAAGCCGGTACGTGGACGGACGTGGGGGGGGCCGGGAACAATTTCGCGACACCCTTCCAAGAGAGCTTTAGTCATAAGCCAGACTCCTATTGTACACGAGGAAATCGAAGACCTTCTACAGAAGCTACGTGAGACGAAGGCTGCAAGAATCGCGGGGAAATAAACGAAACGGGGAAATCATATTTCCTAGCAGTTGAGAGACTGAAATGGCCATGCCTGAAATAATACAAGTGCTGATTACCCTCATACTCGTGCTGATCTTCCTCGCTGTTGTCGTTGTCCTCACGGTGCCAACTCTCCTTTTGGTCCACCGTGGTCTCAGTTACTGCTATCTCCAGTTTGCCCGACGATTCTGTGCTAAGCGCGGTCTTCTTCTCTCTCGTTGGAGATGCGGTCCCGCGTTTGAAGGAACCGGCGTTAGAACCGAGTACTGGATTGTAGATCTTGACTGCCAGCACCCGCAAGACGGAAGGCAGTTCGTCCGGCTTCTTGTCTGGATCTTCGGTGTGCGCAAGGTTCTCGTCATCGAACCATTTCAAGAATACGATGCCAACGAAAAATTACCCAGGAAATCGTGCCGCCAGAATTGCGAATCCGTAATATAATGATGATGGTTGCGATGGAAAACGGAAAAACTACCGGAGTACGCCCGAGAGAACCCGGCTCCGATTAGTGAGGTGGACGGGGACGAGGTCTGGAAATACATCAGGTAACTGTCACTGTAAGGAATCTTGTGGCACGGGCTTCCAGCCCGTGGAAAAACACGATCAAGATGGCCGTGCCATTTTCGGGTGATACAAAATTTCTCAAGCGGTTTCCAGCCGATAATTCAGGGCGTCCGGTTCGATATTATCATTTCGTGAAACAAAACCTAGTGCCTTGTCCGGCCTTAGCGGTCGTCCAATAATAACTTCGTGATTTAGGGCCCACGAGGACTGATGGTGTAATTCCAGGATGGGCAGGTGGTATGGTGAC